>NZ_LZJM01000225.1:0-179533 GCF_001667665.1 Mycobacterium sp. E342 | reverse complement strand
ACGCCGACCTGACCGGCGAGGCGATGTTCGTCCGCGAGAGCATCGACTCCTACCACAAGCAGGCCGCCGACACCGGCCACGCGCCGATGCCCTGCGAGTGCAGCACGTTCTCGGCGACCCGGATCTGCTCCTCGCGGCTCGCGTTCTGCGGTGAACCCGCGCCACCGTTGGCGCGCCAGGTGCTCGGGGTGAACTGCAGGCCGCCGGAGAAACCGTTACCGGTGCAGATCGACCGAGCGCTTGCGGGCCGTTCGCGACACCCTCGGTGAATCCGCGCAGTCGTGGCCGCTGATCGCCGCCGACGCCTCGTCGCCGTCGACGCTGAACGAGATGGCCGCCCGCACCCGGGTCGTCATCACCACGGTCGGGCCGTACACCCGCTACGGGCTGCCGCTGGTGGCCGCCTGCGCGGCGGCGGGCACGGACTACGCCGACCTGACCGGCGAGGCGATGTTCGTCCGCGAGAGCATCGACTCCTACCACAAGCAGGCCGCCGACACCGGCGCGCGGATCGTGCACGCCTGTGGATTCGATTCCGTCCCTTCGGACCTCAGCGTGTATGCACTCTACCGGGCGGCGCGAGACGACGGCGCCGGCGAACTCGGCGAAACCGACCTGGTGGTCCGGTCCTTCTCGGGTGGGGTGTCCGGTGGAACCGTGGCGTCGATGCTGGAAGTGCTGGACACCGCGTCTCGCGATCCCGACGCCCGCCGTCAGCTCGCCGACCCGTACACGTTGAGCACCGACCGCAGCGCCGAACCGGAGATCGGCCCGCAGCCTGACCTGCCGTGGCGCCGTGGTCGTCAGATCGCGCCGGAACTGACCGGCGTGTGGACGTCGGGATTCGTGATGGCGCCCTACAACACCCGAATCGTGCGGCGCAGCAACGCATTACTGGACTGGGCGTACGGCCGGCAGTTCCGCTACACCGAAAGCATGAGCCTGGGGTCCTCGCCGCTGGCGCCGCTGGCGTCGGCCGCGGTCGGCGGGGTCGCCAACGCCACCTTCGGATTGGGCAGCCGTTACTTCCGGCTGCTGCCGCGCCGGCTGGTGGAGCGGATCGTCCCCAAGCCCGGGACCGGCCCCAGCCCGGCGGCCCGCGAGCGCGGCTTCTACAAGATCGAGACCTACACCATCACAACCACCGGCGCGCGTTACGTCGCGCGAATGGAGCAGCGCGGCGACCCCGGCTACAAGGCGACCTCGGTGCTCTTGGGGGAGTGCGGCCTCGCGCTCGCGCTCGACCGCGACAAGCTGCCCGATCTGCACGGCGTCCTCACCCCCGCCGCGGCGATGGGTGACGCCCTGCTGGCCCGGTTCCCCGCCGCGGGTGTGACGCTGCAGGTCGACCGGCTGGGGAAGTGACCTCGCTCACCTGCGATTTGGGCACCTACATCCGGGTGAACGGCGCTCCCTAGAATTGACGGGTGACCGCCAGCCGCAGCCCCGCCACCGACCTGCCCAAGTCGTGGGATCCGGGCGCCGCCGAAAGCGCGATCTACCAGAGATGGCTCGACGCGGGCTACTTCGAGGCGGACCCGACGAGCGCCAAACCCGGGTACTCGATCGTGTTGCCGCCGCCGAACGTGACCGGCAGCCTGCACATGGGCCACGCGCTGGAACACACCATGATGGACGCCCTGACCCGTCGCAAACGGATGCAGGGTTATGAGGTGCTGTGGCAGCCGGGCATGGACCACGCGGGTATCGCGACCCAGAGCGTGGTGGAAAAGCAGCTCGCGGTGGACGGCAAGACCAAAGAGGACTTCGGCCGGGAGCTGTTCGTCGAAAAGGTGTGGGACTGGAAGCGGGAGTCCGGCGGTGCCATCGGCGGTCAGATGCGCCGGCTCGGCGACGGGGTGGCGTGGAGCCGCGACCGGTTCACCATGGACGAGGGCCTGTCGCGCGCCAAAGCAAGCCCACGGGGGTGGGCCGACGGTTTTTGGTTGGTGCTGAAACCTGCTTCGGAACGTGCCGGCTTGTCCTGGCACGACAGCGGTGGGCTCGAGTCGCCCGGCGGAGTGCTACCGCCGGCCACGGACGCGACTTCGTCGTCCGCGGCCCCGCTCACACGCGGGTCCGTGATTCTGTTTTCAGTTACTCTTCCGTAACCCGTTGCGGGCTAACACGGACCGTACGAGACCCAGCCGCGTTCGTCATCTTCGGAAAACGGACATCTCGATTCGGTAACGGGGTGATCACAGCGCAATCCCGTCGTCATTTCGGCAGGTCAGCACCGCAATTCCGGCGGGTACCCAACATTCGCAATCGCTTTCAAATCGTGAGCCGAATCACGCGCATTTTGTGAACTGGCCCACGTATTTGCGCTAGTGCGTTTAGGCCGATTGCGCTGCACCGGACCGGGGTCCGCAGCGCGAAGCCGCGCAGCCTACAACAAGTTACGCGTCACCGCTGATCCGCCACGCCCAATGATGCGGACGAATTGTGTTGCGCGGCCGCTAACTTGCGTTGTTCGAATAGCGAGCGCCCAGAGCGGCCGGATCTTCGCGGGACGGGCATTCCGAATCGTCGAAAGATGGCTCTAAGAGACAACTTTCGCGTTTCCTGACGGCGACGACGACGCAACATCGACCACCCGCAACGTCGTCGCTGTTGGTCCACGGAGCTGGTGCCATTCACCTACGCAATTTGCTCGGCGGACGCGGGCATTCGGCTGACCTCAAGTCACCCCACGTCACCGTGTCCGACCGGGCCGCGATCACCCCATCCGAAACACGCTATGTCCCAACAGATCACGATCGGGTCGGCGAATTAGCTTAGAGCACGAAACCGTGCGCCCGCGTGGCCATTCTCCAAGGCGAAGGAAAACGCCTCACGTCGAATAGCTTTGTGAATTGCGGCTTTCGATGGCGGCGGCTGATGGCCTGTAAGCATCTATCCGGTGCGGTCCAACCGCGAGCGGCTCGGGTGGGGTCGACGTCAGCCGCGCGGTTGCGCGAGGGCGCGCAAATCGGCGTCGGTGTTGACGTTGGTCAGCGACCGCGAATCCGACGTCAAAATCCGCTGGGTGTCCGAGGCGTCCACCAGGGCGCGCATCCTGCGCTCGCCGGCGGCCACCAAGGCGTCGGCACGGTCGGCCAGGTCGGTCCGGTACACCGCGGCGAGGTAGTGGTCCTGGCCGTCCCACGGCAGCACCACTTCGGCGCCGGTCTCCAGCGCCCGGCGGGTGAGGTCGTCGATGAGATCGATTGCCAGGAAAGGCATGTCGACGGCGCAGACGAAGGCGAGCCGGGCACCGGCATCGGCGGCCGCCCGCAGCGCCCGCCCGGTCGCCGGCAACGGCCCCAGCCCGCGAAGTTCGTCGCGCATGACCCGCGCCTGTAGTTCGGGCAACGGCTGACCCTGGGCGGCCATCACGAGGACCGGATCGCAACGCTGTCCGAGGATGCCGACCACGTGCTCGACCATCGTGGTCGCGCTGGAGCCCGCGGACGCAGGCACCGGGAGGCTGGCCTTGTCGCGGCCCATGCGCTGCGATGCGCCGCCGGCGAGCACTACCCCGGCCAGTGCAGCTGTCTCGGCCACGTCAGTCGACGGTCCAGGTGTCGCGCCCACGCAGCAATGATTGCAGAGCGGCGTCGCCGAACGGCTTCGAGCCCCGCGCGGCCTGCACCTGGGAGCGCGCCGCGTCGTCGTAGGTGGGGCGGCTGACGTCCCGGAAGATGCCGAGCACCGTGTGATCGAGGTTCTGGTCGGAGAGCCGCGACAGCGCGAAGGCGTAGGCCGAGTCGTCGGTGTGCGCGTCATGCACCATGATCTCGTCGACGGCCACATCGGCGGTCTTGGCGAATTCGAGGCCGAAGCCGGACTTCACCACGCAGTACTCGCCGTCGGCGCCAAAGGTGATCGGCTCACCGTGGCGGATGTTGATCACCCGTTCCTCGGCGCCCTCCTTGCGCAGCACGTCGAAGGAGCCGTCGTTGAAAATCGGGCAGTCCTGCAGGATTTCGACCACGGCCGCACCGCGGTGCTCGGCGGCCGCGCGCAGCACCTCGGTCAGTCCGTTGCGGTCGGAGTCCAGGGCGCGGCCAACGAACGTCGCCTCGGCGCCCAGGGCCAGCGACACCGGGTTGAACGGGTGGTCCAGCGAACCCATGGGGGTCGACTTGGTGACCTTGCCGACCTCCGATGTGGGCGAGTACTGGCCCTTGGTCAGCCCGTAGATCCGGTTGTTGAACAACAGGATCGTGATGTTGACGTTGCGGCGCAGCGCGTGAATCAGGTGGTTGCCGCCGATCGACAGCGCGTCGCCGTCGCCGGTGACCACCCACACGGACAGGTCCTCTCGGGCCAGCGCCAGACCGGTCGCGATCGCCGGCGCGCGGCCGTGGATCGAGTGGAACCCGTAGGTCTCCAGGTAGTACGGGAAGCGGCTGGAGCAACCGATGCCGCTGACGAACACGATGTTCTCCCGGCGCAGTCCCAGCTCGGGCAGGAAGTTGCGGATGGTGTTGAGGATGACGTAGTCGCCGCAGCCGGGGCACCAGCGGACCTCTTGGTCACTGGTGAAGTCCTTGCCCTTCTGCGGCTGATCCGTGGTGGGGACGCCGTCGTTCTTCTTCAACCTCGGGGTCAACCCCAGGTCCGCGCCCGCCAGATTTCCCATCAGGTCGGTCATTCGCTAGCTCCCGCTCCCACCGTCGCTGCCGCCATTCTGGCGACCATCGTCTTGTCTTGCTCGATTTCGGCCAGCGTGCCGCCCAGCGCGGCGCGGATGACGCGCCCGATCTCATCGGCCAGGAATGCGACGCCCTGAACCTTGGTGACCGACTGCACGTCGACCAGGTACTTGCCGCGCAGCAGCAGCGCCAGCTGGCCCAGGTTCATTTCCGGGCACACCACCATCGGGTAGCGCCGCAGCACGTCGCCCAGGTTCGCCGGGAACGGGCTGAGATGGCGCAAGTGGGCGTGCGCGACCTTGACGCCCTTGCGCCGCGCTCGCCGGCACGCTTCGCCGATCGGGCCGTACGAGCTGCCCCAGCCAATCAGCAGCAGCTCGGCGTCCCCGGTCGGGTCGTCAACTTCCACGTCGGGAACCGAGATGCCGTCAATCTTGGCCTGGCGCAACCGGACCATCAGGTCGTGGTTGACCGGTTCGTAGGAGATGGCACCCGAACCGTTCGCCGCCTCCAGACCGCCGATGCGATGCTCGAGTCCGGGGGTGCCGGGGATGGCGAACTGACGGGCCAGCGTCTCCGGGTCACGGTTGTACGGCTGGAAGGGCTCGTCGGGCTTGGCGAAGGTGTGCTTGATCGGCTGCAGCGTGCTGACGTCCGGAATGCGCCACGGCTCAGAGCCGTTCGCGATCGCGCCATCGGACAACACGATCACCGGCGTGTGATAGGACACCGCGATGCGCACCGCCTCGATGGCGACGGCGAAGCAGTCGGACGGCGAGCGCGGCGCCAACACGGCGACCGGCGACTCCCCGTTGCGGCCGTACAGCGCCTGCAGCAGGTCGGCCTGCTCGGTCTTGGTGGGCAGGCCGGTCGAGGGCCCGCCGCGCTGAACGTCGATGACCAGCAACGGCAACTCGGTCATCACCGCCAGGCCCAGCGCTTCGGACTTCAGCGAAATCCCCGGGCCCGAAGTACTCGTGACGCCGAGCGCACCGCCGTAGGAGGCGCCGATTGCGGCACAGATGCCGCCGATCTCGTCCTCGGCCTGGAAGGTGATCACGTTGAAGTTCTTGTGCTTGGACAGCTCGTGCAGGATGTCCGACGCCGGGGTGATCGGGTAGCTGCCGAGCACCACCTGAAGATCGCTCAGCTGCCCGGCAGCGACGATGCCGTAGGCCATCGCGGTGTTGCCGGAGATCTGCCGGTATTCGCCGGATGGCAGCGTCGCCCGCGAGACCTCGTAGGTGGTGCCGAACGCCTCGGTGGTCTCGCCGTAGTTCCAGCCGGCCTTGAGGGCCAAAACGTTGGCCTCGGCGATGTCGGGCTTGCGGGCGAACTTCTCCCGGATGAACTTCTCGCTGGTTTCGATCGGACGGCCGTACATCCATGACAGCAGGCCCAGCGCGAACATGTTCTTGGCGCGCTGGCCGTCCTTCTTCGACGCGCCGATCGCCTCGACGGCCCCCAGCGTCAGCGTGGTCATCGCGACGGAATGCACGACGTAGTCGGACAACTCGTCGGACTCGAGCGGGTTCGTCACGTAACCCACCTTGGTCAGGTTGCGCTTGGTGAACTCGTCGGAATTCGCGATCACCATGCCGCCCCGCGGCAGGTCGCCGAGGTTGGCCTTGAGCGCCGCCGGGTTCATCGCGACAAGCACGTCGGGGCGGTCACCGGCGGTCAGGATGTCGTAGTCGGCGATCTGGATCTGGAAGGACGAGACCCCGGGCAGGGTTCCTGCGGGAGCCCGGATCTCGGCGGGATAGTTCGGCTGGGTCGCCAGGTCGTTTCCGAAAAGCGCTGCCTCAGAGGTGAACCGGTCGCCCGTCAGCTGCATCCCGTCGCCGGAATCCCCGGCGAAGCGAATGACGACTTGTTCCAGGCGCTGGCGGTCGGACCCGCCACCGGAAGGGGACCCGTTCGAGCCGTTTTGAGAATCAGACCCGGCTCCGCTGCCGTTCGGATCCACGTATCCGCCTTCCATTCGTTACCCGGATAGGCACTTCGCTGGAGCTTTACGTTACGCGCCGTTCAAGCGAGTCCCGCACCCTCGAGCTGTGTGTCACTAGTGGTACCAATTATGGCACTTTTTTAAGACTCTCTAAGACGAGAATGGCCGTCTCTAAACCGTTGCATACAGCGGTTTTACACCTAAAGCCGATGTCAGCGCGCGGACGGTGGTGCGGGCCGTTCAAAAGTGTGGTATTGGTCACTTTTCACGGGTGCGCTCACGTCTTTCGGCGCCGTCTCCGGCATCGCGACCAGGTAGAGGAGAAAGCCCGCGGCGGCGAGTGCTCCGAGGAAGGCGAAGGCGGCGTTGTAACCGGCTGCCACCACGATCCAGCCGGCCACGAGATTGGACACCGAGGCGCCAACCCCCGTCGCGGCCGTCACGGCACCGAGGCTCACGTTGAACCGGCCGGTGCCGTGCGTGACGTCCTGGACGACGAGGGGGAACAGCGCGCCGAACACGCCGGCCCCGATGCCGTCCAGCAGCTGCACGCCGACCAACCAATACGGGTTGCCGGACAGGGTGTAGAGAAATCCGCGTGCCGCCAGGACCGCGAAACCGAGCAGGAAGATCGGCTTTCGCCCCCACGCATCGGCCTTGGCTCCGGCCAGGTAGGCCACCGGCACCATGACCACCTGGGCGGCCACGATGCAACCGGCCATCAGCGCGGTCCCGATGTCCTTGTTGTGCAGCGCCAGCAGCTGACCGACCAGCGGCAGCATGGCCGCGTTGGCGAAGTGGAAGGCGATGACCGTCGCGGCGAAGATCATCAGCCGGCGATTGTGCAGCAGCACCGCCATCCGGGAGGGCGTCTCGTGCGGCCCACCCGGCACGTGGTCCATGCCCCGGGCGACGTCGTGGTCGATCGCGTCGCCCGGGATCCGTAGCGTGGCAAGCACACTCGCGGCCGCCATGACGGCCAGCACCCAGAACACCACCACCGGGCCGAAGAAGTAGGCCAGGCCGCCGGTGATGGCGGCGGCCGACGCGTTGCCCGCGTGGTTGAACGACTCGTTGCGTCCGATCCGGCGGGCGAAGAAACGCGGACCCACGACGCCCAGAGTGATCGCGGCCAACGCCGGGGCGAAGACCGAGCCGGCGATACCGGTCAGGGCCTGCAGGACCGAGATCGAGTACAGCCCCGGAAACACCGGCATCGCCAACGAACCGGCGGTGATGGTCAACGCGCCGCCGACGATCAACGCCCGCTTGGTTGTGCTTCGGTCCACCAACGCGCCGGCCGGGGCCTGCGCGACGATCGCCCCGATCCCCCCGACCGCCATGACGAACCCGATCGACGCCTGATCCCAGTGGTGGGCCAGCAGCAGGTAGATCGAGAGGTAGGGGCCCAGCCCGTCGCGGACGTCGGCCAGCAGAAAGTTCAGCAGGTCCAGCGCGCGCGTCAGCCGGCGCGGTACGAGGCTGGGGAGCTCAGCGGCGGCCGGCATGCGCATCTAGTACCCAAATGCGCGGCCGCTCGACCGCGAAGTGGGTTAGGCGCTTTTGTCGCGGCGCTCGGTGCGCGACGGCTTGCGCGGCACGATCGTCGGAAGCACGTTGTCTTGCACGGTCTCCTTGGTCACCACGACCTTGGCGACATCGTCCCGGCTCGGGATGTCGTACATCACCGGCAGCAGGACCTCTTCCATGATGGCGCGCAGACCACGGGCACCCGTGCCACGGTGGATGGCCTGATCGGCGATCGCCTCCAGCGCGTCGTCGGTGAACTCGAGCTCGACGCCGTCCATCTCGAACAGCCTGGTGTACTGCTTGACCAGGGCGTTCTTCGGCTCGGAGAGGATCTTGACCAGCGACTCGCGGTCGAGGTTGGTCACCGACGCGACGACCGGCAGCCGCCCGATGAACTCGGGGATGAGCCCGAACTTGATCAGGTCCTCGGGCATGACCTCGGCGAAGTGGTCGGTGGTGTCGATCTCGGCCTTCGAGCGCACCTCGGCGCCAAACCCGAGGCCGCGCTTGCCGACGCGCTCGTAGATGATCTTCTCCAGGCCGGCGAACGCCCCCGCGACGATGAACAACACGTTGGTGGTGTCGATCTGGATGAACTCCTGGTGCGGGTGCTTGCGGCCACCCTGCGGGGGCACCGAAGCCTGGGTGCCCTCCAGGATCTTCAGCAGCGCCTGCTGCACGCCCTCGCCCGAGACGTCGCGGGTGATCGACGGGTTCTCGCTCTTGCGGGCGATCTTGTCGACCTCGTCGATGTAGATGATGCCGGTTTCGGCGCGCTTGACGTCGTAGTCGGCGGCCTGAATGAGTTTGAGGAGAATGTTTTCGACGTCCTCGCCGACGTAGCCGGCTTCGGTCAGTGCGGTGGCGTCGGCGATGGCGAACGGCACGTTGAGCATCTTGGCGAGCGTCTGCGCCAGGTAGGTCTTGCCGCAGCCGGTGGGCCCGAGCATGAGGATGTTGGACTTGGTCAGCTCAACCGGCTCGTGCCGGGAGTCGCGCCCCTTCTCCCCCGCCTGAATGCGCTTGTAGTGGTTGTAGACCGCGACGGCCAGCGTCCGCTTGGCGGTGTCCTGCCCGATGACGTATCCCTCGAGGAATTCCCGGATCTCGACCGGCTTGGGCAGTTCGTCGAGTTTGACGTCGTCGGCGTCGGCCAGTTCCTCTTCGATGATCTCGTTGCAGAGGTCGATGCACTCATCGCAGATGTACACACCGGGGCCAGCAATGAGTTTCTTGACCTGCTTCTGGCTCTTCCCGCAGAACGAGCACTTCAGCAGGTCACCGCCGTCTCCGATGCGCGCCATGGTGCTGAGGGCCTACTTCCTATTCGCCGTTCGTGTGCTGTGCCGCATGTATCCCCCGACGCTACCCGCTAGATCGGGCCCGACGCGACCATTAAGGCCGAATCGCGCCGATGATATTCGGGGGAGTCATGCTGATCCCGTCTGGATGAAACATATAGCCAGACGGTGCCCGTCACTCGTGAAAGACGCGCTTTGCGTGTCTTTGGCGTGTCGCGGTCGTGACCCAACCGAGGCTGATGCGCCGACCGATCCCCACGAAATCTCCCTACAGTGGCCGGGTGGAATCGGCTCCGATCAGCGAGTCGGTCCTCAGGAGGGTGTGGCCGGCAAGCGCGGCCGACCGTCGCCGAGCGTGCACTGAGTGCGACAAATCAGGCGAAGGTTCGCCGCCAGTGCACGCTCGGGGTCGAGAAGGCTAGGCGGTCTGCGCGGAGAGCTTCCGGTATTCCAGGACGGTGTCGATGATCCCGTACTCCTTGGCGTCTTCGGCGGTCAGGATCTTGTCCCGGTCGGTGTCCTTGCGGATCGTCGCGGCGTCTTTGCCGGTGTGGCGGGCCAGCGTGGTCTCCATCAGCGTGCGCATCCGCTCGATCTCGGCGGCCTGGATCTCCAGATCGGAGAACTGGCCCTGGATCACACCCTGAAGCGAGGGCTGGTGGATCAGCACGCGAGCGTTGGGCAGCGCCATCCGCTTGCCGGGGGTTCCGGCGGCCAGCAACACCGCCGCGGCAGAAGCGGCCTGACCGAGGCACACCGTCTGGATGTCGGCGCGGACGTACTGCATGGTGTCGTAGATCGCCATCAGCGAGGTGAATCCGCCGCCGGGTGAGTTGATGTACATGGTGATGTCGCGGTCGGGGTCCAGCGATTCCAGCACCAGCAGCTGCGCCATGATGTCGTTCGCCGAAGCGTCGTCAACCTGGACACCGAGGAAGATGATGCGCTCCTCGAACAGCTTGTTGTAGGGGTTGGACTCTTTGACGCCGAAGCTGGAGTGCTCGATGAACGACGGCAGGATGTAGCGCGCCTGGGGCTGCATGTTGGGGTGCTGGGTGCTCACTGGGCTTCTCCGTTGGTGATGTGGGCGGCGCGGGTGATGATGTGGTCGACGAAGCCGTATTCCAGGGCTTCCGGTGCGGTGAACCAGCGGTCGCGGTCGGAGTCCGCCTCGATGCGTTCGATCGACTGCCCGGTGAATTCGGCGTTGAGCCGGAACATCTCCTTCTTGATGACGTGGAACTGCTCGGCCTGGATGGCGATGTCGGCCGCGCTACCGGTCACCCCGCCCAGCGGCTGGTGCATCAGGATGCGCGCGTGCGGCAGCGCGTAGCGCTTGCCCTTGGTGCCGGCCGCGAGCAGAAACTCTCCCATCGAGGCCGCCATGCCCATCGCGTAGGTGGCGATGTCGCAGGGCGCCAGCACCATGGTGTCGTAGATGGCCATGCCGGCGCTGATCGATCCGCCCGGGGAGTTGATGTACAGCGAGATGTCCTTGTCGGCGTCCTCGGCGGCGAGCAACAGGATCTGCGCGCACAGCCGGTTGGCGACCTCGTCGTTCACCTCCGAACCCAGGAAGATGATGCGCTCGGAGAGCAACCGCTCATAGACCGAGTCCGTGAGGTTGAGCCCCTGCGAGGGCGAACGCATGTCAGACACGACTGGGTTACCTGCTTTCTCGAGTTCTTCTATGCACCGACACTAACCAACCGGGCCCACTGTTTCGCGGTCACGTTCCCCCTCAATTGGGCGCTTTCGCTCACAGCGTCAAGACCGGTCACTCCGCTTCGTCGTCGGACGCTTCGGTTTCCGGGGCCTCGTCGATCTCCTCAGCCTCGCCCGCCGGCTCGGCATCGTCGGCCTCCCCGCGCTTGCCGAAGAACTCATTGGTGTCGATCGCGTTCCCGTCGGTGTCGGTCACCGTCGCCGCCCGCACCACCTCGGCGATGGCCAGCCCGCGCCGCACGTCGGCGAACATGGCCGGCAGCTGGTTGTTCTCCTGCAGGTAGCCCAGCAGCTGCTGCGGCTCGATGCCGTATTGGCGAGACGTCATCATCAGCCGCTCGGTCAGGTCGTCCTGGCCGACCTGGACCTCGAGCTCGTCGGCCAACGCATCCAGCAGCAGCTGCCTCTTGACGTCCGTCTCCGCGGCGGCGCGAGTCTCGGTCTCGAATTCATCGCGCGTCTTGCCCTGCCCGGCGAGCGCCTCGTCGAGCTTGGCCTCGTCGTGATCCAGGCCGTGCAAGGCGTTGTGCAGAGTGCTCTCGACCTGCGCCTTGACGATCGCCTCCGGCAGCGGCACGTCGACCTGGTCCAAGAGAGCGTCCAGCGCGGCGTTACGTATCTGGTCGGCCTGCTGAGCGCGCTTGACCCGGCCCACCTGCTCGCGCAGATTGGCCCGCAGCTCCTCGATGGTGTCGAACTCGCTGGCCAACTGGGCGAACTCGTCGTCGGGCTCGGGGAGCTCGCGCTGCTTGATCGACTTGACGGTGACGGTCACCTGCGCGTCCTGCCCCGCCTGTTCGCCGGCCGCCAGCTGCGCGGTGAACTCACGGGACTCATCGACGGACAGACCGATCAGGGCGTCGTCGAGGCCCGCGATGAGACGGCCGGAGCCCACCTCGTGAGACAGCCCCTCTGCGGACGCCCCCGGCACCTCTTGGCCGTCGATGGTGGCCGACAGGTCGATCGACACGAAGTCGCCGGTGGCCACGGGCCGGTCCACCCCCGTCAGGGTGCCGAACCGGGCGCGCAGCGACTGCAATTCGGCGTCGACGTCTTCGTCGCTGACCTCGACCGGGTCGACGGACACCTTCAGCGTGGCCAGATCCGGAAGCTCGATCTTGGGGCGGATGTCGACCTCGGCGGTGAACGCCAGCTCCTGGCCGTATTCCTTCTTGGTGACCTCGATCTCGGGCTGACCGAGGGGCTGCACTTCCGAATCCACGACCGCCTGGCCGTACCGCGCGGGCAGCGCTTCGTTCACGACCTGGTCCAACAGGGCCTCCCGGCCGAACCGGGCCTCCAGCAACTTCGCGGGCGCCTTGCCGGGGCGGAAGCCGGGCAGCCGCACCTGCTTGGCCAGCTCCCGGTAGGCCCGCTGGAAGTCGGGCTCCAGTTCGGCGAACGGCACCTCCACGTTGATGCGGACCCGGGTGGGGCTCAGCTGCTCGACGGTGCTCTTCACGGGGGTGCTCCTCGGTGGTCGTTCCTGGCGTTCGGTGGGCCGCGTGCATGCGGCGCGGGGTGGTGCTGGTCGGGGTGACAGGATTTGAACCTGCGGCCTTCCGCTCCCAAAGCGGATGCGCTACCAAGCTGCGCTACACCCCGCGCTGACCTCGATGATCCTAAGGCCCGTCGAGTCCGGGTCGGCCACGGCCTTCGCGGCGACCTCACAGACCCTCACGGAGCGATCACAAGACCGCGTCGATTAGATTTGATCTTCGTCGACAGCTACAGTCACGCTCGACCAATACATGCGGGCGTAGCTCAATGGTAGAGCCCTAGTCTTCCAAACTAGCTACGCGGGTTCGATTCCCGTCGCCCGCTCGGGTTAGGGATCTGCTCCACAGAGAGGCGCCATGAGCGACCTGGAAACGGATGCGCCGATCCACGGCTCATGCGCGCCGGACTTCGTCGGAGTGCGCGAGGCATTCGAACTCAACTTCACGCGGGGCGATGAAGTCGGCGCGGCCGTCGCGGTCTGGGTGGACGGGGACCTCGTCGTCAACCTCTGGGGCGGTTGGGCCGACGCCGCCCACACCCGGCCCTGGCAGCAGAACACCCTGACCACGGTGCTGTCCGGCACCAAGGGGTTATCGGCCACCTGTGTCCATCAACTGGCCGACCGCGGCGAGCTGGACCTGCAGGCTCCGGTCGCCCACTACTGGCCCGAGTTCGCGCAAGCCGGCAAACAAGACATCACGCTGGCGATGGTGATGAGCCACCGATCCGGCGTGATCGGACCCCGCACCCGGATGCGCTGGGAAGACGTCGCCGACTGGGACTTCGTCTGCCACCAGCTGGCCGCCGCCGAACCCTATTGGGAGCCGGGCACCGCCCAGGGCTACCACATGACCACGTTCGGGTTCATCCTCGGCGAGGTGTTCCGCCGCGTCACGGGCCGGACGATCGGCCAGTACCTGCGCACCGAGATCGCCGAACCGCTGGGCGCCGACGTCCACATCGGGCTGCCCCTGGCCGAACAACGTCGCTGCGCCGAACGGGTCAACAAGCCGCACGCCCGTGACCTGCTGGCCGACGCGCAGGCCCCCGGCCACCCGGTCAGCCTGGCCGAACATCCCAAGGCCGGGCTGTCGATCTCGATGGGGTTCGCCCCCGACGACGAGCTCGGCTCCCACGACTTGCAGCTGTGGCGGGAACTCGAGTTCCCGGGCACGAACGGGCAGGTGTCGGCCCTGGGGCTGGCGACGTTCTACAACGCGCTCGCCCAGGAGAAGGTGCTCAGCCGCGAGCACATGGACCTGGTGCGGGAGTGTCAGGGTGGCCTGGACACCGACTTGGTGCTGGGGCCACGGGTCGCCGACCACGGCTGGGGCCTGGGCTACATGCTCAACCAGCGGTGCGTCAACGGGCCCAACCCGCGGATCTTCGGCCACGGCGGCCTGGGCGGCTCCTTCGGGTTCGTCGATTTGGAACACCGCATCGGTTACGCGTACGTGGCGAATCGCTTCGACGCCACCAAGGCCAATGCGGACCCGCGCAGCCTCGCGCTGAGCAACGAGGTCTACGCGACGCTGGGAGTCATTGCGGAAGCGCGGACGGCGACCTGACGTTGGGGGTGCGGGCCACGCGCACGCGGCCCGCACCCATCGACGGAATCAGTGTTGCCAGGGCTGCGGCTGATAAGGGCCCGGTCCACCGGGCCAGCCAGGACCGCGTTGGTCGGGTCCCGGGCCATTCCAGTCATGGCTGTGGTCGTTGCCGTCCATGTCGCGATGGCGGTCATCGTGGCAGTTGTTCGAGTCCCAGTTCTGTCCCCAACCCGGGTCCCACCCTTGCCCCGGGCACCAGTGGTAATCGGGCAATGGCGCGGGCTGGGCCTGGGCGCTGACCGCGGCACCCAGCCCAACCAGCCCCAACCCGACGACCGCGGAAACCGTTGCAGCTAAACGTGGAAGAGTATTCACGGCTCCTACCAATACCTCCCCGGAGACGCGCTCAAACAGTAGACGTCAGCGTTTCTTGCTGAGAGTTTCCTGCCAACCGGCGCCACCTTGGGGAATGCGCAATGGTGGTGAGCCGCATCACTTCTGGCACGTCGGGCACCAGAACACGTTGCGCCCCTCGAGCACGGACGTGCGGATCGAATCTCCGCAAACGCGGCAGGCCTCGCCGGCGCGCCGGTAGACGTACGTCCGCGGCCGCCCGGCCCGATACGACGGCGGGCCGTGGTCGTGCTCGGGCCGCACCACGACGATCTGGCCGCGGCGGAAGCCGACCTTCATCAGCGCCACCAGGTCGGTCCACGCCGCATCGAACTCCGCCCGGCCGATGTCCCGGCCCAGGCGGAACGGGTCGATGTTGTGGCGGTACAGCAGCTCGCTGCGGTAAACGTTGCCCACGCCGGCGACGATGGTCTGATCCATCAACAGTGCACCAATGGGCCTGCGGGACTTACTGATTCGCTTCCACGCCCAGGACGGGTCGGCGTCGTTGCGCAGCGGGTCGGGGCCGAGCTTGGCCAGCACATCGGAAACCTGGCCCTCGTCGATCACCTCGCAGACCGTCGGCCCGCGCAAGTCGGTGCCGTACTCGGCGCCGACCATGCGCATCCGCACCTGCCCGACCGGCTCGGGAAGGACCGCGTCCTCGCGTGGCCATTCGGTGAAGGCGCCGTAGAGGCCCAGGTGCACGTGCACGATCGGGCCGCCGTCATAGTGGTGGAACAGGTGCTTGCCCCAGACGCTGGTGCGGCGCAGCACGCGGCCGTCCACCACGGCCGCGTCGGCGGCGAAGCGGCCCTGCGGGCTCGACACCGCGACGGGCGCACCGCCGAACCGGCGCTGGTGCAGCCGGGCCAGCCGGTGCAGGGTGTGCCCTTCGGGCATGGGCGCCTAGGCCCGTGCGCCGGGCACCGGCGGCGCCTGATGGGTGCGTTCGTAGTCGGCGAGAATGTCGATACGCCGTTGGTGACGTTCGGCTTTCGACCACTGCGCGGTCAGGAACGCATCCACGATTGCCAGCGCCTCTTCGACGGTGTGCATGCGACCACCGATCCCGATCAACTGGGCGTTGTTGTGTTCGCGGGCCAGCGTCGCCGTCTCCACGCTCCACGCCAGCGCGCACCGGGCTCCGGGCACCTTGTTGGCCGCGATCTGCTCGCCGTTGCCCGACCCGCCCAGCACGATGCCCAGGCTGTCCGGGTCGGCCACCGTGCGAATCGCGGCCGCGATGCAAAACGCCGGGTAGTCGTCCTCGGCGTCGTACGTGTAGGCACCGCAATCGATCGGCTCGTGCCCGGACGCCTTGAGGTGCTCGATGATCTGCTGCTTGAGCTCGAATCCGGCGTGGTCAGAGCCGAGGTAGACGCGCATGCCCGCAATCCTTACACGGGCCGCTCGCCGCGGCGATCGCGAGTGCGACGATGGGGGCACTCCCCAGATCCGCGGGTACCCCACCCGCTTGCGGAGGACCGGGCGCCGCGGGTCGCCGCCCGATGATCTAGTCGAATTCGGGCTTCTCGGTGCGCGTGCGCTTGAGCTCGAAGAAGTGCGGGTAGGACGCAAAGGTCACCGACGCGTCCCACAGCTTGCCGGCCTCCTCGCCGCGCGGGATCTTCGACAACACGGGCCCGAAGAAGGCCACGCCGTTGACGTGGATGGTCGGCGTGCCGACGTCGTCGCCGACGGCGTCCATGCCGGCGTGGTGGCTCTTGCGCAGGGCGTCGTCGTAGGCGTCGCTGTGCGCGGCCTCGGCGAGCTCGGCGGGCAGGCCGGCGTCTGCCAGCGACAACTTGATGACCTCCTCGAGGTTCTTGTTGTCCTCGTTGTGGATTCGGGTGCCCATCGCGGTGTACAGCGGGTCCAGGACTCCGGCGCCGTGGGCCTGCTCGGCGGCGATCGCGACCCGGACCGGCCCCCAGGCGTGCTTCATCATCTCGCGATACTTGTCGGGCAGGCCCTCGCGGTTCTCGTTGAGGACCGCCAGGCTCATCACGTGGAAGTGCACGTCGATGTCGCGGACCTTCTCCACCTCGAGGATCCAGCGCGACGTGATCCAGCACCACGGGCACAGCGGATCGAACCAGAAATCGGCTTGGTCTTTCCCGGCAGCCTTGTCAGACATAGCGCAGTCCTCTCGTCGGTCGACACACCGTTCAGCACAACCGTAGGCGCCGCGACCCTGTTCCCGCAGTGCCCCGGATGCGATCCGGGCACGTAAGTTGGACGCGTGGCCCTTCCTAATCTCACCCGGGACCAGGCCGTCGAACGCGCGGCCCTGATCACCGTCGACAGCTACCAGATCCAGCTCGATGTCACCGATGGCGGCGGGAACCCGGGCGACCGCACGTTCCGATCCACGACCACGGTGGTGTTCGACGCGCTCCCGGGCGCCGACACGTACATCGACCTCGCCGCCGAGACGGTGCGTGGTGCCACGCTCAACGGTCACGACATCGACGTGTCCGGATACGACGAATCGACCGGCATCGCGTTGCGCGGACTAGAGCAACACAACGTGCTCGTCGTCGACGCGGACTGTCGCTACTCGAACACCGGCGAGGGGTTGCACCGCTTCGTCGACCCGGTCGACAACGAGACGTATCTGTATTCGCAATTCGAAACCGCGGACGCCAAGCGCATGTTCGCCTGCTTCGACCAACCCGACCTCAAGGCGACGTTCGACCTGCGGGTGACGGCCCCCCGGCACTGGAAGGTGGTCTCCAACGGCGCCACGGTGTCGATCGAGGACGGGGTGCACACGTTCGCCGCGACTCCGAAGATGAGCACCTATCTGGTGGCGCTGATCGCCGGCCCATACGCGGAGTGGAAAGACACCTACACCGACGAACACGGGGAGATCCCGCTGGGGATCTTCTGCCGGGAATCCCTGGCGCGCCACATGGACGCCGAGCGGCTGTTCACCCAGACCAAACAGGGATTCGGCTTCTACCACAAGAACTTTGGACTGCCGTACGCGTTCGGCAAGTACGATCAGCTGTTCGTCCCCGAATTCAACGCCGGCGCAATGGAAAACGCGGGCGCGGTGACCTTCCTGGAGGACTACGTCTTTCGCAGCAAGGTCACCCGCGCCTCCTACGAGCGGCGCGCCGAAACCGTGCTGCACGAGATGGCACACATGTGGTTCGGGGACCTGGTCACCATGACCTGGTGGGACGACCTGTGGCTCAACGAGTCGTTCGCCACCTTCGCCTCGGTGCTCTGCCAGGCGGAGGCGACCGAATTCACCGAGGCCTGGACGACGTTCGCCACGGTCGAGAAGTCGTGGGCGTACCGCCAGGACCAACTGCCGTCGACGCACCCCATTGCCGCCGACATCCCCGACCTGGCCGCGGTCGAGGTGAACTTCGACGGCATCACCTACGCCAAGGGCGCCTCGGTCCTCAAGCAGCTCGTCGCCTACGTCGGGCTGGAGCAATTCCTGGCCGGTCTGCGCGACTACTTCCGCGCCCACGCATTCGGCAACGCCACCTTCGACGACCTGGTCGCCGCGCTGGAGAAGTCGTCGGGCCGGGACCTGTCGGACTGGGGGCGGCAATGGTTGAAGACGACCGGGCTGAACACGCTGCGCGCCGACTTCGACACCGACGGCGACGGGAGGTTCACCCGATTCGCGGTGACGCAGAGCGGTGCCGCGCCCGGGGCCGGCGAGACCCGGGTGCACCGGCTGGCGATCGGCATCTACGACGACGACGGCGCCGGCAAGCTGGTGCGGGTGCGGCGGGAAGAACTCGATGTCGAGGGCCCTGTCACGGAAGTCCCTGCGCTGGCAGGTGTTTCGCGCGGCCAGCTGGTGTTGGTCAACGACGACGACCTGACCTACTGCTCCCTGCGGCTCGATCAGGAGTCACTGCAGACCGCGCTGCGGCGCATCGCCGACATCGCCGAGCCGCTGCCACGCTCCCTGGTGTGGTCGGCGGCGTGGGAGATGACCCGCGAGGCCGAAATGCGGGCGCGCGACTTCGTGGCCCTGGTCTCGACCGGGGTGCACGCCGAAACCGAGGTCGGGGTGGCGCAGCGGCTGCTGCTGCAGGCGCAGACGGCGCTGGCTTCCTATGCCGAGCCGGGCTGGGCGCGCGAGCAGGGTTGGCCGCAGTTCGCCGACCGGCTGCTGGAGCTGGCGCGCGCGGCGCAGCCCGGCTCCGATCACCAGCTCGCCTTCGTCAACAGCCTGTGCTCGTCGGTGTTGTCGACCCGGCACGTCGTGACGCTGGCGGACCTGCTCGACCACGACCTGGCCGAGCTGGGGCTGCCCGGCCTCGAGATCGACACCGACCTGCGGTGGCGCATCGTGACCGCGCTCGCCGGCGCGGGCGAGATCGACGCCGACGGGCCCGGCACGCCCTTCATCGACGCGGAGGTGCAGCGCGACCCGACCGCCGCCGGCAAGCGGCACGGCGCGCAGGCGGCGACGGCGCGGCCGCAACGGCAGGTCAAGGAGGAGGCCTGGACCACGGTGATCGAGGACGACACCCTGGCCAACATCACGGCCCGGTCCATCATCGCGGGCTTCGCCCCGCCCGGGCAGCACGCCTTGCTCGCATCGTTCACTGACCGCTATTTCGAGGCGATATCCGGCGTGTGGGCACGACGGTCCAGCGAGGTCGCGCAGACCGTGGTGATCGGGCTTTACCCGCACTGGAACATCAGCGAGGGCGGCATCGCGGCCGCCGACAGGTTCCTGTCCGACCCCGAGGTGCCGCCCGCTCTACGACGGCTGGTGCTGGAGGGCCAGGCCGGCGTGAAACGGGCCCTACGGGCCCGCCGGTTCGACGCGGCCTGATAACGCCTGACGCGAGCGCGTGTTTGTACGGCGACACGCCGCGCTCGGCGTGCATTTGCGCACCCTCGCGCGATGGGCGGAGCAGTTAGGCCGGGGCGATTCCCGCGCTCAGGACGCGGATCGCGCTGACCAGCCCGTCGACCAGGTCGCCCCGCTGAAACGCCGACGACGCGGCGGCAACCCCGAGGGGCGCGGACGACTCGGCGCCGCGGCCGCGGACCTGCGAGCCGTAGACCACCTCGATGACCTTCTGGTCGGGTGAGACCGCCAGCAGCACCGCGTTGTCCGGCGTCGGCACCTTGGCCAGGATCTCGCGGGCCCGCGCGGCGGTGTCGTTGCCCAAGTCGCCGAGGTAGATGGCGAACCTCGCCTTCGACGCCCGCGAGCCGAACTTCAGGGCGTCGTCGATGGCGACGAGGTCCTTGATCGGGAACGGGTAGTGAACGGACAGCTCGCCCGGCTCGGTCACCCCGGAGATCCGCCCGCTGGTGGTGATCACCCACCCGTTGGGCAGCTCGCCGGGCTCGATCGTCGCTACGTCACCACGTGCCACTGGCGCCACCTCCGACTGCGAATTCCGGTGTGTCGTGCCCGCCGTGCGCGTGACCGACGTCTTCGTCCGTGGCCGCCCACAGGATCGGCGGGTGCGTCCACTTCTCGCCCAGTTTGTAGGTCGCCGGGTGCGGCCCCCTGCGGGCCACGGTCAGCAACGCCAGCACCGCCACCAGCAGCAAAGGTATCCCGAGGAAGTACAGGTGAATCTGCAAAAGGCTCACGACGAGAACCGTATCCCACGCGGTGAGCTCTCGGCACACTCGGACACGAGATGTCGTGCGATCCGGGCGCTACGCCGCGCCTTCGCCGAGGTAACGCGCCCACGCCGGGTCGAGCTCCTTGACCGTCGACAGCAGTCGCCAGTGCTGGCCCGTCGGCGGCAGCGGCGTCCGGCGCAGCACCCAGCCGAGCTCGGTGAGCAGCTTGTCGCCCTTGCGGTGGTTGCACGCCGAACAGCAGGCGACGCAATTCTCCCAGGAGTGGTCGCCGCCGCGGCTGCGTGGCACCACATGGTCGACGGTGTCGGCCTTGGCCCCGCAGTAGGCGCAGGAGAACCGGTCCCGATGCATCAGCGCGGCCCGGGTCATCGGGACCCGGGCCCGGTACGGAACGCGGACGTAGGACCGCAGCTGAATCACCGACGGCACCAGGATCGAGCTGGTGGCCGAGTGGATCACCGGTCCGCTGGGGTCATGGTGCACCACGTCGGCCTTGCCGCAGATCACCATCACGATCGCCCGCCGCATCGGCAGCGCGGTCAGCGGCTCGTAGGTCGAATTGAGCAGCAGCACCCGCCTACGACTCCACAGGGAAGCGCTGTCCTGACGGGTGGGGGGATGGGTATCGACGCTATGCAGGCATGACGCGGTCGGGGGCCCGGTTAACCCTGCCGCGGCACCGGAACTGCGGTGGCTGCGGCGTCTCTTGCCCTGCGCCATAGATCCTCCGCGGATAGTCCACCATGATTCGTCGCCAATCGCACCCCTATTGCAGGTGAACGGCATGTCGTCCGGGTGAACAGCGGTAGCGCCCACGGCCCGCCTCGGCCGGATGCCGACGCGATGGACCACAATGGAGGGGATGGATTCCGAGCCCCAGTCCTTCTATGACGCCGTCGGCGGTGCCGAGACCTTCCATGCGATCGTGTCCCGCTTCTACGCCCAGGTGGCCGAGGACGAGATCCTGCGCCAGCTGTACCCCGAGGACGACCTGGCGGGCGCCGAGGAACGATTGCGCATGTTCCTCGAGCAGTACTGGGGCGGCCCGCGCACCTACTCAGACCGCCGGGGCCATCCCCGGCTGCGGATGCGGCACGTCCCGTTCCGGATCACACCCATCGAGCGGGACGCCTGGCTGCGCTGCATGCACACCGCCGTCGCCTCGATCGACTCGCAGACCCTCGACGACGAGCACCGGCGCCAGTTGCTCGATTACCTCGAGATGGCCGCCCACTCGCTGGTCAATTCGCCCTTCTGATACCCAACCGAACGGAGCAGGATGAGCCCCGGATCATGGTGGTCAAACGCGGTGTTCTATCAGGTCTATCCCCGGTCGTTCGCCGACAGCGACGGCGACGGCGTGGGCGACATCGACGGGTTACTGGCCCATCTGGATTACCTCGAGCGGCTCGGGGTGGACGCGATCTGGCTCAACCCGGTCACCGTCTCGCCGATGGCCGACCACGGCTACGACGTCGCCGACCCCCGCGACATCGATCCGCTGTTCGGGGGGATGGCGGCCATTGAGCGCCTGATCCCGGCGGCGCACGAGCGGGGCATCAAGATCACCATGGACGTGGTGCCCAACCACACCAGCTCGGCGCACCCGTGGTTTCAGGCCGCGCTGGCCGCGGGGCCGGGCACCGAGGCGCGGGAGCGGTACTACTTTCGCGACGGCCGGGGTCCGGATGGGGAGTTGCCGCCGAACAACTGGACGTCGGTATTCGGTGGGTCCGCCTGGACGCGGGTGGTGGAGCCGGACGGCAATCCGGGCCAGTACTACCTCCACCTCTTCGACACCGAGCAGCCGGACCTGAACTGGGAACACCCGGACGTCTTCGACGATTTCGAGAAGACGCTGCGGTTCTGGCTGGAGCGCGGCGTGGACGGCTTCCGCATCGACGTCGCACACGGCATGGCCAAGCCGGCCGACCTGCCGGACGCGAAGGACGACGTCAAAGTGCTCAGTCACAGCGACGACGACCCGCGTTTCAATCATCCGAGCGTGCACGAGATCCACCGCGGGATCCGCAAGATCGTCGACGACTATCCCGACGCGGTGACCATCGGGGAGGTGTGGGTGCTCGACAACCTCCTGTGGGCCGAGTATTTGCGGCCCGACGAACTGCACCTCGGCTTCAACTTCCGGCTGACCAAGATCGACTTCGACGCCGGCCAGATCCGCCACGCGATCGAGAATTCGATGGAGGCCATCGCGATCGAAAACGCCATCCCCACCTGGACGCTGTCCAACCACGACGTGGGGCGGGAGGTCACCCGTTACGGGGGCGGCGAGGTCGGGCTGAGCCGGGCGAAAGCGATGGCGATGGCGATGCTCGCCCTGCCGGGCGCGGTGTTCATCTACAACGGCGAGGAGCTGGGGCTGCCGGACGTCGAGCTGCCCGACGAGGTGCTGCAGGACCCGACGTGGGAACGCTCCGGGCATACCGAGCGCGGCCGCGACAAGTGCCGGGTTCCGATCCCGTGGTCGGGCGACGCTTCCCCGTTCGGGTTCTCCAGCTCGCGCGACACGTGGTTACCGATGCCGCAGGAGTGGGCGGCGCTGACCGTCGAGCGCCAGCTCGCAGACCCCGAATCGACGTTCTCGTTCTTCCAGCGCGTCATCAAATTGCGCAAGGAGTGCACCGAATTCGCGGGCGACGAGATCGACTGGTTGGACGCGCCGCGGGATGCGCTGATCTTCCGGCGCCGCGGCGGCGGGGCGGTGTGCGCGGTGAACGCCGGCCGCCGACCGATCCCACTGCCGCCGGGCGAGCTCATCATTGCCAGCGCCCCGCTGGTCGACGGCGAACTCGCACCGGACGCTGCGGCGTGGCTGGCCTGAACGGCGGATCCAAAGCCGCGGCAGTCCAGTCGTATTCGCATTCCGGTTGCCGGACCGCCGGGGTGGCTCCGAGGCGGAGATACCCTGTGGGGGTACTCTCGTGCCATGACCGAGATCGAACCGCCGATTCCGGGCACTAAGTTGACGCCGTGCGAGCCCACCGGCGAAAGGCGGGTTGGTGGATAACACGTTGCGATGGCTGGTGACGGCGCTGTTCGCCGTGAGCTTCGCAGCCTACGGGTATTTCCTTGTCGCTCAACGCCGCTGCTGGACCAGCAGCGTGAGCCAGCTGCTGCACCTGGCGATGTCGGCGGTGATGATCATGATGGCGTGGGGTGTGGGCATGAGCATCCCTACCATCGTTGCCGCGACGTGTTTCCTGCTTGGCGGCGCGTGGTTCGTCGGCATCGCCGGCTACCCGCCCTGGGCCGCCGACGGCAGGCTGACCAACTACTACTACGCCCTGATGATGGTGGCGATGGCCTGGATGTACGGGGCGATGAAGGGCAGCTTGCCGGGACGCGCAGGTCATCCGGACGACGTTGCGATGAGCATGCCGGCGGATAGCGCCGCGTCGGGGATGCAGCACGCGGCGCACGGCATGTCCCAGGCCACACCGGACTGGGTCAGCATGGTGAACTGGACCGCGGCCCTGGGGTTCGGCGCGGTGGCCATTTTCTGGGCGTACCGCTGGATGGCGCAGCGCTGGACGAAACTGATGCCGCGCACCGTTAAACTCACGTACGCGCAAATCGTCACTCAGACGGTCACCGCCGCAGGTACGGCGCTGATGTTCGCCGACATCGTGTGATCCGATCCCGCCCTTCCGGCTCGGCGCCTGGCTTGCCGCTCCTCTATACCTAGTACATGGCGACCTACGCGTGGACGGTGATCGGGGCGGGACCCGCGGGTATTGCCGCGGTGGGAAGGCTGCTCGATCAGGGCATACCGCCCGACAAGATCGCCTGGGTGGATCCCGCCTTTGCCGCAGGAGACTTGGGCGGTAAGTGGCGCTCGGTGTCCAGTAACACCATCGCCGGGACTTTTATGAGCTTCTTGAATGGCTCTGCGGCCTTTGGGTTCTCACATGCTCCGCCATTGCCGCTGGCCGAAGTCGACCCCGAGGAGACCTGCGCCCTTGCCCTGGTTGCCGACCCGTTGGTGTGGGTGACCGAGCAGCTGCGCCAACGGGTGCACGTGTTCGAGACGATGGCCACCAAGCTGACCCTGGCGCAACGGCGGTGGCGGATCGAAACACGGGATCGGGAATTGAGCTCGGAAAACGTGGTTCTCGCGATCGGCGCGGTACCCAGGAGGCTCGACTACCCCATCGACGAGATTCCGGTCGAGGTCGCCCTCGATGCCGACAAGCTCGCCGAGGTGCCGCTGGATGGGGCGACGGTTGCGGTCTTCGGCTCGTCGCACTCGTCGATGATCGCGTTGCCGCACCTGCTGCGGCGTCCGGTCGCCAAGGTGATCAACTTCTACCGCAGTCCGCTCAAATACGCTGTCTACCTGGATGATTGGATCCTGTTCGACGACACCGGCCTCAAGGGGCGGGCGGCCGTGTGGGCTCGCGAGAACATCGACGGGGTGTGCCCGGATCGGCTGGAGAGGTGCCTGGTGTCGAGCCCGGATTTCGACGAGAAGGTCGCCGAGTGTGACCGCGTCGTCTACACCGTCGGTTTCGAGCCGCGGAAGCTGCCCGAGACGCCCCAATGGGGCCCGCTGGGCTACAACCGGATGAACGGAATCATTGCCCCCGGCCTGTTCGGGTTAGGCATCGCCTTCCCCGAGTACGCCGAAGACCCCTACGGCTACGGGCAATATCGCGTGGGCCTCAAGAAGTTCATGGACTACCTCGACTCGGTTCTCCCGCTATGGATGGTCTACGGCACGTGACCCGCGGTGATCGCTGCCTGACACCTCAGCGCAGCAGCAACGCCGGGTCGCCGCGGCGCCGGTGCACCGAGCCGAACCGGGCATCGATGCGCAGCCAGGTGGGCAGCATCCGGACCCGGATCATCTCGTCGGCGCCGACGGCGTCGGGGGACTGCGGCAGGAAACCCATTGCGGTCAAGGCGAACACGCACCGCATGGGCAGCCCGACGCTGGCGTCGGGCGCGCTCACCTGAATGACCTCCTGGTCGAGCAGCGACACCGGCGGGCCGTGAGAACTGCCGTGTTCCTTGGCAAGTCGCGCGCCGCGCTGCGCCAGATCCAGCACCACCCGGGCGGGGATGTCCTCGAGATGGGTGAAGCCGGTGTCCGGGGGCAACGCCCCCCGCCACGCGGAGTCCATCGCGAACCCGGGATCGACGTGGCCGGAGTCGTCCATCGCGGTCAAGCCGCGCGCCAGGGCGTCGGCACCCACGGACAGATCCTCGGGCCGCACCTGGCCGCCCACCACGCGGCTGGCCAGCACATCGAAACCGGTTGCCACCCAGGCCGTCAGCAGCCCTGCGGATCGGTTGCGGAGGCGAATGACCGCGGCGTCGTCGAGGCGCAGCGCGTGATCGACGAACGCGGCCAGATCCCTGCGCTGGGCGGCCCGGTCCTGTGGACCCAGCCAAAGCCCGCGGTCGACTATCGGATCCACCGCTGCAGATACTCCCGATGGTGTGGCGAGAGCCGCACCAGCCGCTCCTCCTCGATATGGACGGCGGCCAGTTGCGACTCGGCGATGACGGCGGGCTTGGATTCCGGATCCGCGGACACCGAGCGCACCTCGTAACCCAGCGTGAAGTCCACCGCCCGCAACCGCTTGGTCCACATCGTCACCTGCAGCGGTGAATCGACCAGCCGCAGTTGACCTTTGTAGGTCACCTTGACCTCGGCGATCAGCAAGCCGATGGTCAAGATGTCGACCTCGAACGCTTCACGCAGGAACTGGACCCGGGCCTCCTCCAGGATCGTGACCATCGTGGCGTGGTTGACGTGCTGGTACATGTCGATGTCCGACCACCGCACCGGTACGGGGGCTACAAAGCCGACGCTCAACTGGACGATCCCCTCCCGCTGGTGCGGGTCATGCGCCGGATCTGGCGCGCGGCCACCGAGAGTGTCGCAAGATCCTTCTCCCCGCTTTCCTGGATTTCGATCAGGGTGCGGCGGGCCCGCTCCACCCGCGACGCGGACAGGTGTTCCCACTCGGCGATCTTCTCCTCGCCGCTTTCGTCCGGCTCCCCCACCGCGAGCACGTCGAAGCACAGCGACCGCAGCGATGCGTAGATGTCATCGCGAATCGCCAAGCGCGCCAAGGAATGCCAGCGGTCGTTTCGGGGCAGTTCGGATACCGCCGTCAGCAGGCCGTCGGTGCCAAGCCGGTCCATCAGGGCGAAGTAGGTGTCCGCGACCTCGGCGGCGTCGATGTCGTTGATGTCACCGATGTCGATGATGTCCAGCAGGCTGAAGCGGTAGAGGCCGGCGGCGATCATGTACGCCAGGTCCTCGGGTGTTCCCTGCGACGCGAACTCGGCGGCCTCCTTTTCGACGATCGCCTTGTCGTCGCCGCGCAGCCACTCCGACATCCGGGGGCTCAGTTCTTTGACCTTCGCGGCGAACCGGTTGATCTCGGCGCCGACGGCCAGCGGCTGTGGACGGTAGTTGAGCAGCCAGCGGCCGGCACGATCGATGAGCCGTCGGGTATCCAGCGTCAGGCGGTCGGACAGGGCGACCGGGAGATTGGCCGCGCGGATGCGCCGCCAGATCTGGCCCACGCCGAAGATGGCGTCGGTGGCCACGTACGTCCGCACCGCGTCCACCGGCCCGACGCCGACGTCCTCGGTGATTCGGAAGGCGTAGCTGATGCCGGCGGTGTCGACCAGGTCGTTGATCAGCATGGTGGTGACGATCTCGCGGCGCAGCTGGTGGGTGCGGATCTCCGGGGTGAACCGTTCCCGCAACGGCGTCGGGAAGTACAGGGGCAGCCGGGAGGCGAACACATCCTGCTCGGTCAGTTCGGTGTTCAGCATCTCTTCTTTGAGCCCGAGTTTGACGTGCGCCATCAGGGTGCACAGCTCGGGCGAGGTGAGGCCGATGCCGGCCTCGCATCTGCGGTCGATCTCCTTCTCCGACGGCAGCGCTTCCAGTTCGCGGTTGAGCCCCCGGTGGTCGACCAGGTACTGAATCTGCCTGCCGTGCACCGGCAGCAGGCTGGCCGCGTTGGCGCGGCTGGTGCCGATCAGGTCGTTCTGGTCCTCGTTGTCGGTGAGCACCAGCTGGGCGACCTCGTCGGTCATCGACTCCAGCAGCTCTTTGCGTTCGCCGGGATCGACCCTGCCCGCGGTGACCAGCGAGTCGATCAGGATCTTGATGTTGACCTCGTGGTCCGAGCAGTCCACGCCGGCGGAATTGTCCATGGCGTCGGTATTGATGCGCCCGCCCGACAGGTCGAACTCGACGCGGCCCAGGGCGGTCACCCCCAGGTTGCCGCCTTCACCGATCACCTTGGCGCGCACCTGGCTTGCGTTCACCCGCACCGGATCGTTGGCGCGATCGCCGACGTCGGCGTCGGACTCGGATTCGGCCTTGATGTAGGTGCCGATGCCACCGTTGAACAACAGGTCGACCGGTGCCTGCAGGATCGCCTTGATCAGGTTGGGCGGGGTCATCTCGGTGATGTCGCTGTCGAAGCCCAACGCCTCGCGCACCTGGGGGCTGACGGGGATGGATTTGTGTTCGCGGCTGTAGACCCCGCCGCCCTCGCTGATCAACGACTTGTCGTAGTCGTCCCAGCTGGAGCGCGGCAGGTCGAACATGCGCCGGCGTTCCTCCCACGAGGCGGCGGGGTCGGGGTCGGGGTCGAGGAAGACGTGCCGGTGGTCGAAGGCGGCGATCAGCTTGACGTGGTGGGACAGCAGCATGCCGTTGCCGAACACGTCGCCGCTCATGTCGCCGATGCCCACCACCGTGAAGTCCTCGGTCTGGGTGTCGACGCCCATCTCCCGGAAGTGGCGTTTGACGGCCTCCCACGCGCCCCTGGCGGTGATGCCCATGGCCTTGTGGTCATAGCCCACCGATCCGCCGGAGGCGAAGGCGTCCCCCAACCAGAATCCGTAGGACTTGGCGACGTCGTTGGCGATGTCGGAGAAGGTGGCGGTGCCCTTGTCCGCGGCCACCACCAGATACGCGTCGTCCCCGTCGCGCCGGATCACTTCGGGCGGCGGGCTCACCTTCTTCGTTTTGTGATCGACGTTGTCGGTGACGTCCAGCAGCCCGGAGATGAACAGCTGATAGCAGGCGATGCCTTCGGCGCGGGCGGCTTCGCGGTCCTCCGCCTGATCGCCGGTGGGCATCGGTGGCCGCTTGACGACGAAGCCTCCCTTGGCGCCGACCGGCACGATGACGGCGTTCTTCACCGCCTGCGCCTTGACCAGGCCGAGGATCTCGGTGCGGAAATCGTCGCGCCGGTCCGACCAGCGCAGCCCGCCCCGCGCCACCGGGCCGAAGCGCAGGTGCACGCCTTCGACGCGGGGCGAATAGACGAAGATCTCGTATTTGGGTCGCGGCAGCGGCAACTCGTCGATGAGCTGGGCATCGAGCTTGACGGCCAGCACGTTTCGGGCGCGGGCCGAACCCTCTCGCGTCACGAAGTAGTTGGTGCGCAACGTCGCCTGCACCAGCGAGGCGAACGCCCGCAGGATACGGTCGGTGTCCAGGCTCATCAAGGCGTCGATGTCGGCGGCGACCGCGGCCGCCGCCGCCTGGGCGTCGCGGTTCGCCGATGCACCGGACGGGCGAGGATCGAAGAGCGCTTCGAACAGGACGACCAGCGATCGCGCGGTGGAGGGGTGCTCGTTGAGCACCGACTCGATGTAGGACTGGCTGTACGGAAAACCCGCCTGCCGTAGATATTTCGCGTAGGCGCGCAGCAGCACGACTTGCTGCCAGCTCAGCCGCGCGCGCATGACGAGCTCGTTGAACCGGTCGATCTCGACGCGGCCGTGCCAGATCGCGGTGACCGCGTCGGCGAATCGTTGCGCGGTCGCCTCCCGCTCGGCCGTCGTCGTCGCGGGCGCGATGGTCGGGTGAGTGGAGATCTTGAACTGGTAGATCCACACCGGCAGCCCGTCCGGGCGGGTCACCGTGAAGGGCCGCTCCTCGAGCACCACCACACCCATGCTCTGCAGCATGGGCAGCAGCTGGCTCAGCGAGGCGGTGCGCCCGCCCAGGAACCAGGTCAGCTGGGCGGCGCCCTCCTCCCCCCGTTCGGAGAACACCAGTTTGACCGAGTTGTCTTGCAGCTCTTTGATGATCGCGATGTGCTCGATGGCATCCGCGGGGGTGACGGCCTGTTTGTACACCTCGGGGAAGGCGGTCGCGTAGTGCTCGGCGTCGTCATGCTCGACGGAACCTTCCGCGGCCGCGGCGATCAATCGGTCGGTCCAGGTGCGCGCGGCCTCGCTCAGCAGGCTTTGGATACGGACCCGGTTGTCCTCGGAGACGTCGACCTGCGACGCGTTTTCGGGCAGCCGGACCATGAAATGCATGAGAGCCCAAGGTGATTCGCTCACCCGCGCGGTGAATTCCAGTCGCGTGCCACCGAATTCGCGGACCAGGATGTCCTCGATCTGCAGTCGCACCTGCGTGGTGTAGCGATCCCGGGGCAGGTAGACCAGGCACGAGACGAAGTATTGGAGCCGGTCGGCCCGTAAGAACAACAGCGCCCGCCGCTGGGACCCCAGGTCCACCACCGCTTTGGCCATCGTCAACAGCCGTTCAGCGCTCAGCGTGAACAGTTCCGAGCGCGGGACGGTCTGGATGACGTCGAGCAGTAGTTGGCCGGGGTGGATCGGGTCGCTGTCGGCCAGGGTGAGCGCCTGGCGCACCCGTGTGGAAACCATTGGGATCTCCAGGACGTCCGCGTTCATCGCGGCGACGGTGAACAGCCCGACGAAGCGGTGCTCGACGACGCCGTCGCCATCGTTCTCCCGAACCGCGATGGCGTAGGGGTAGGCGCCGTAGCGCAGATAGCTGCCGACGACCGATTGGGCCAGCACCAGCAAGGTGTCGTCGTCGGTCAACCGGGGCCGGGAACCGGTACGGGTGCGCAGGACGCCCAGGCCCGGTGACCCGTCGCCGGAGACCAGGCCGTCGTGCACGCGGCAGCGTTGGTAGCCGAGCAGCAGGAAGTTACCGTTGCCCAGCCAGCGCAGCAGCGCCGCGACGTCCTCGCGGTCGGGCGCCGAGAAGTGGCCCTTCGCGTTGGCTTCGACTTTCGCGGCCAGCCCGCTCAGGGTGTCGATCAACGCGCCCGCGTCGCTGGCGACCTGTTGCACGTCGGACAGGACCTTGGGCAGCAGTCGTTCGACTTCGGCGAGGCCCTTGCTGTCGACCGACGGCAGCAGTTGCACGTGTATCCACGCCTCGCCCACGTATTGCGGGGCGCCGGGGGGTTTCGAGTCGACACTGACCAACTCACCCGTTGGTTTGCGGTGCACCTCGAAGACCGGAGTCATGATGGCGGCGTAGGGCACGCCGAGCCGGTGCAGCAGCACGGTGACGGAGTCCAGCAGCATGCCGCCGTGATCGGTGACGACTTGCAGGGCGGGCCCGAATCCGGCCGGGTGATCCGGCGGGTAGACCGCGACCCGGCTCTCACCGGAGGGGCGGTGCCGGCCGAGCTGATAGTGGGCGCCGAGCATCCCGGGCGTCACGATGGCCGTGGGGACGGTCAGGTCGATCGGACCGGATTCCGCCGCCCCGGGGTCGTCGCCGTGCGGACCGCGGTAGCTCTCGATGTAGGCCCGCGCGATCCAGTCCGGTATGTCCTGCTGCTGGGTGAAGGCGGTCCACGGCTCGAGGGCCTGCTTGGCTCCGGGATCGATCGTCATGCCGATGACTCCCAACTCATACACATCCCTGTGCTCAACCGCCCACTCTGCCCCGCAGCGGGGGCGCCCCCACCGCGGCCATCGGGGCCGCTTCGTCGGGGCTGCGCAGCTGACACTAGTCGCGCGTGAGCTTCCGGTGGGTCACTCTGTGCGGCCGCGCCGCGTCGGCACCGAGCCGTTCGACCTTGTTCTCCTCGTAGGCACCGAAGTTGCCCTCGAACCAGAACCACTTGGCCTCGTTGTCCTCGTCACCCTCCCAGGCCAGGATGTGCGTACACGTGCGGTCCAGGAACCAGCGATCGTGGGAGATCACCACCGCGCAGCCCGGGAATTTCTCCAGGGCATTCTCCAGCGAACCCAGCGTCTCGACGTCGAGGTCGTTGGTCGGCTCGTCGAGCAGGATCAGGTTGCCGCCCTCTTTGAGGGTGAGGGCCAGGTTCAACCGGTTGCGCTCGCCACCGGACAGCACGCCGGCCGGCTTCTGCTGGTCCGGGCCCTTGAAGCCGAACGCCGAGACGTAGGCCCGTGACGGGATCTCGTTCTGGCCGACCTCGATGTAATCCAGGCCGTCCGAAACGACTTCCCAGACGGTCTTTTTGGGATCGATACCGGCGCGGGACTGGTCCACGTAGCTGAGCTTGACGGTTTCGCCGACCTTGACCGTCCCGCTGTCCGGCTGCTCGAGCCCGACGATGGTCTTGAACAGCGTCGTCTTGCCGACACCGTTCGGGCCGATGACGCCGACAATGCCGTTCCGGGGCAGGGTGAAGGACAGGTCCTTGATCAGGGTCCGCCCGTCGTAGCCCTTGTCGAGGTGGTCGACCTCGACGACGAGGTTGCCCAGCCGCGGCCCGACCGGGATCTGGATCTCCTCGAAGTCGAGCTTGCGCGTCTTCTCCGCTTCGGCGGCCATTTCCTCGTAGCGCTGCAGGCGGGCCTTGTTCTTCGCCTGCCGCGCCTTGGCCCCCTGCCGCACCCAGGCCAGCTCCTCGGTGAGCCGCTTCTGCAGCTTGGCGTCCTTGCGGCCCTGCACAGACAGCCGCTCGGCCTTCTTCTCCAGGTATGTCGAGTAGTTGCCCTCGTAGGGATAGGCACGACCGCGGTCGAGCTCGAGGATCCACTGGGCGACGTTGTCCAGGAAGTACCGGTCGTGGGTCACCGCCAGCACCGCACCGGGGTAGGCGGCCAGGTGTTGTTCCAGCCACTGCACGCTTTCGGCGTCCAGGTGGTTGGTCGGCTCGTCGAGGAGCAGCAGGTCGGGCTTGGACAACAGCAGCTTGCACAGCGCCACGCGGCGCCGCTCACCACCGGACAGATTCGTCACCGGCTCATCCGGCGGGGGGCAGCGCAGCGCGTCCATCGCCTGCTCGAGCTGCGAGTCGAGGTCCCAGGCGTCGGCGTGGTCGAGCTCCTCCTGCAGCCGGCCCATCTCCTCCATCAACTCGTCGGAGTAGTCGGTGGCCATCAACTCGGCGACCTCGTTGAAGCGGTCCAGCTTGACCTTGATGTCGCCGAGCCCTTCTTCGACGTTGCCGCGCACCGTCTTCTCTTCGTTCAGCGGCGGCTCCTGCTGCAGGATGCCGACACTGGCGCCGGTGGCCAGAAAGGCCTCGCCGTTGTTCGGCTTGTCCAGCCCGGCCATGATCCGCAAGACGCTCGACTTGCCGGCGCCGTTGGGGCCGACGACACCGATCTTGGCGCCCGGATAGAAGCTCAACGTGACGTCGTCCAGGATCACCTTGTCGCCGTGCGCCTTGCGGACCCTTTTCATCGTGTAGATGAACTCAGCCATGCCGCGGTCATGCCTTTCTGGTTTTCGAGAGAGTTCTCGCGACCATCCTAGGCATCGCGCGGGGGGACGGATTCCGCAGCTAAGCCGACATCGGCAGCGGTCCCGTTTCCGCGGAGTCGACGCTGGCATCGCGATCGGCGTCCTCACCAGGGCTGGCGGCCGCATCCGCGGGTGGCTTGGTGGCTTCGCCGGCAGCCGGGCCGGTGTAGCCCGGCCTCTCGATGCGCACGATCGCGCGGGACACGTCGGGCCCGACGGAGGTGGCGCGCATCTCCAGCGATGAGCGGCGGTTGCCGTCGCGGTCCTCGTACTCGCTGGTGTACACGTGGCCCACCACGATCACCGGTGCACCCTTGCCCAACGCTGCGCCCACGCCGGTGACCAACTTGCCCCAGCAATTGACGTTGATGAACAGCGAGTTGCCCGGCTCCCAGCCGCCGTCGGCCGTGCGTCGCCGGGAATTGCTGGCGACGCGGAACTTGATCACTTCCAGCGCGCCGACCTGTCGCCGTTCGGGGTTGGTGACGATGTGTCCGACGACCGTTAGCGGTGTTTCAAACATTGGCTGATCCCTTCTCGGTTGCTATCGGGCGGCGAACGCGTCACCGCCCGTCCTGGTTGCCATTGAGCTCGGCGCCACCGACGTGCCGGCGGGCAAGAGCGGCTCAAACCGTGTCCAGGTCGGCGGCCCTGTGGAAGGAAGCGGGACTGTGGAGTAGTCCGCAGGTCAGTCCCAGCGCGAAATCGGCAGCCGAAACTCGTCGTACCCCGCTGCGATGATGGGTCCATGTCTTCCACCGCACCGGCTAGCCCTGTGGCAGTGAGCCCTGCCGAGCGTTTGGAGATGATGTTCGAGGAGTTGGCGGAGTTGGCCGGCCAGCGCAATGCCATCGATGGGCGCATCGTGGACCTGGTCGCCGAGATCGAGCGTGATGAGCTGTGCGGCATGACCGGCGCGCGCTCGGTCGCGGCGTTGGTGGCCTGGAAGCTGGGGTTGTCGTCGACCACCGCGCACACGATCGCCACCGTCGCGCACCGGGTCGAGGAGTTCCCCCGCTGCACCCAGGGTCTGCGCGACGGGCGGCTGTCGCTGGACCAGGTCGGCATCATCGCCGCACGCGCCGGCGACGGCTCCGACGCGCATTATGCGGAGTTGGCGCGGGTGGCCACGGTGCACCAGCTGCGAACCGCGATCAGCCTCGAACCGCGCCCTGACCCAGAACCCCGGCGCGAGCCCGAGCGCTCGTTCAGGAAGACTTCCACCGAGCAGGGCAGCTGCTATCGGATCACCCTCCCGCCTCCGGACGCTGCGAAATTCGATGCCGCGTTGGCCTCGCACCAGGACGCGCTGATCGCCGAATGGAAGCACGACCGCGCCGACGGAGCGTCGGAAAGCGCGCCGCCGCTGCCGGGCACTGTCGAGGCCTTCATGCGCCTGGTCGAGGCCGGGTGGGACGCGGAGGCGGCCCGCCGGCCCCACGGACAGCACACCACCGTGGTGGTGCACGTCGACGCTGAAACGCGCACCGCGGCTCTGCATCTGGGTCCGCTGCTCACCGACGCCGAGCGCCAATACCTGACCTGTGACGCCACCTGTGAGGTGTGGTTCCACCGCGACGGCCAGCCCATCGGCGCCGGCCGAATCACCCGCCTGATAAACCGGCGACTGCGCCGCGCGCTGGAGCACCGCGACCGCACGTGCGCGGTTCCCGGCTGTGGCGCCACCCGCGGCCTGCACGCCCACCACATCCGGCACTGGGAAGACGGCGGCCCCACCGAGCTGACCAACCTCGTGCTGGTCTGTCCTCATCACCACCGGCTGCACCACTCCGGGGGCATCACCATCGTCGGACCCGCACCCGATCTCACCGTCACCGACGGCGCCGGGCGCACACTGAGTCCGGGGTCGCTGGCGCGCCCACCCGCCCAACCGCCGCCCGCCGTCCCGCCGTGCCCGGGACCGATCGGCGAACGCGCCGAATGGTGGTGGTACGACCCCTTCCGTCCCCAACCACCACCGTCCAGGAATTAGCCCGGCGCCGAAGCGAAACGGGTTGGCGGGGAGGCGAGTCGTTCGCAGTATCCGTCAACGGGGTGTTGTCAGGGACAAAGAGCCGCTCGAGCTCCGCAACTCAAGCACCTTGTCACCGCGGCTTGGCATGTCCCGGCGTGCCGCGCCGCGCCAGCTCGGCGAGCATCGCGTTGTAGGCGACCAGCTCGGCGTCGTCATCGCGTTCGGCGGCGCGGTCCAGCCGGCGGGCCGTGCGGTCGTCGCTGCGCGCCCACTGCACCAACAGCGCCAGCATCACGATCACCAAGGGCACCTCCCCCGCCGCCCAGGCGATGCCACCACCCAGTCGCTGATCACCCAGCAGGTCGGTGTGCCAGCTCAACCCGAGGGAGCGGTAGTAGTCGGCGCCGAGGACCTTCCGGGTGCCCATCAGCACCACGCCGAAGAACGCGTGCAGCGGCAGGGACGCGAACACCACGCCCACCTTGGCCAGCGGGGGGATCGGGCGCGGCGTGGGGTCGACCCCGATGACGATCCAGTAGAAGACATAGCCGCTGACCAGGAAGTGCACGTTCATCGCCAGGTGCCCCGCGTGACTGCCCACGGCCGTGTCGAACAGGTTCGAGAGGTACAGCCCGTAGAAACCCGCGACGAACAACACCGTGGCGACCACGGGGTTGGTGACGAAGCGTGAATAGCGACTGTGCAGCGCGGCCAGAAGCCATTCCCGCATCCCGGGCGGCTCGTCACGACCGGCGGCGGGCAGCGCCCGCAGCGCCAGGCTGACCGGGGCGCCCAGCACCAGCAGGATCGGGACCAGCATCGACAGGCCCATGTGCGCGATCATGTGCACGCTGAACATCGCCGGCATGTAGCGGCCGATCCCCGACGAGGTGACGAACAGCAACGCGAAACAGCCGAGTAGCCACGCCGCCGTCCGGCCCGGCGGCCACGCATCGCCTCGGCGACGCAGCCGCAGCACGGCGGCCACGTAGAGGACTGCGAAGACGATGGCGGCCGTGCCGAAGATCAAGTCGAATCGCCAGTCGAACAGGATGCGCGCCGGCGTCGGCGGCCCGTCGAAGTCGTAGCCGATCTCGGCCTCGGGGATCGAGGGCAGCCGGCTCGGCGGGGGCGGCGGCGCGGTGCGGCCCAGCCCGACCGCGACGCCGAACGTCAGCCCGAAGACCGCGGCCTCGGCGAGCGCCAGCCGGAGCAGGGCGCGACGCGCGTCGGGGAGGTCCGGCTGCACCTGCAGCCGGGCGACCGCCGAGCGCCGCTGGCGCCAGCCGAGGATCCCGAGGACGCACAGCGCGGCGAACTTGGCGACCACCAGGCGCCCGTAGTCGGACGTGAACAGGTCACCGAGCGGGACGCGCACCACCGCGTTCATCACCCCGCTCAGCGCCATCGCGACCCAGCACCACAGCGCGATCGCGGAGAACCGCCGCGCCGCCAGGGCGACATATCCCCCGCCGCGCAGCCCGTACGCGGCGAGCGCCAGCAGGCCACCTGCCCACAGCGCGGCGGCCACGAGGTGGATCAGCAGGCTATTGGTGGCCAGGTCGTGTGACCCGCCCGCGGACGAGTGGCCGGTCAATCCCAGCGGGATCAACGTCAGCAGCGAGCCGGCGAACAGCAGCGGCGTCCACGACCAGCGCAGCACCGGCAGGCTGGCCAGCATCACCACCGCGGCCAGCGCCGCGGTCCAGCGCCAGGCGGAGGCGGTGGTGACCAGGCCGGCCACCGACCAGATCCGCACCGGATCGAGGAGTGCGACCAACGGCCGGCCCGACACGTCGGAAATGGTGAGCGGGACCAGCAGCGCGGCGCACACCGCCCACACCCCCGACGCCACCGTTCCCAGGCGAAGCGCCCGATAGCCGTCGGCGTCCAGGACGCCGCTGCGTTGCGGCGGCACGAAAAACGCCGCGAACAGGAACGACCCGGCCGCGAGCACCGCGGCGATCTCCCCGGCCGCCCGCACGAACGGCAGCCCCAGCGTGGTCGCGGGGCCGGGGTTCGGCAGGCCCGTGGCGGTCAGCGCGTCAGCCAGTGACAGGGCCCCGATACCGGCCGCCGTGCAGCCGGCCAGCACGGCGACGCCGGTCAGCATCGGCCACACCAGCGCGCGCCGGGGGGCCACCGACCGATCGACCGTCATACAGCCAGGGTATGGCCGCGCACCGGCGGCTACCGAGGCAGGCGCTCCTGACGCTCCTTCTTCTCGCGGGCGACGAACTGGTTGCGGGCGATCCGGCCGATGTGATCGGAGTCCCGCAGGATGTCCCGCAGTTCCTGCCGGAAAGCGATCCGCCGTTCGGCCAGCTCGGGCGCGGGTGCTGTCAGGTCCTGATCGGCGGCCACCTGGTAGGCGGTGGCGAACAGCAGCGTCGACACCGATTCGCTGCTGCGGACCCGGGTCTGCGCCACGTATTGGCGGCCCACGCCGAGCGCCGATTTCGTCAATTCCTTCTGATCGACGTCGGGCGGCGCATCCCGCAGCACGTCGGCGACGATCTCGTAGGCCTCGAAGAAGACCCGCACCATCGCGTCCGCCATCAGCGGCCGCTTGGCGAACAGCAGCGCGTCGATCTCGTCGCCGCCGGCGGCGACGTGGGCTTCCCAATCGTCGTGCCAGGCCATCTCTTCGGCGATGTTGTCCCGGAACGACGCCGAGTCCGCGAAGTAGAAGTCGAACTTCAACAGGTCGCGCAGCCGCATCGCCTGATCCCAGAAGGCCTGCATGCGGTCGCCCTCGACATGCCGGGCGTGTGCCAGCGCCAACTCGACGATCGAGGTCTCCAGGAAGGCGTGGATCAGGGAGTTGCGGTAGAACGCCGCCGCGTGCTGCTGGTCGGGGGCGATGCGCCACACGGGCTCCCGGCCACCGTCGACCCGGGTGACCGGATGCCCGTTGGACAACGCGTCGACCGCCGCCCGCACCCCGTCGCGCGAGCGCAGCCGCAACGCGCTCGTCGACATCGGGGTTTGCTTGCGTTCCAGATAGTCGAGCGAGTCCTGCAGGGTGTGGTGCAGCTGGGCGAGCGTCAACGCCGCGCCGCGGGTGGTCAGCAGCAACGCGCACACCAGGCCCGTCGCGGTCACCGGCGTCGCCTGCAGGATCCGCCAGGCCACCTCGAATGACATCTTCTGCAGCGCAAGCCGTTTGGCGTCCTGGTCGTGGGTCAGCGGCCCGTGGGCCGGGCCCAGGTACTGGCGCATCGACACGGCTTCCGGGAAGCGGACGTAGATCTTGCCGTAGTTGCGCTCGCCCTGCGCCCGGATGAAGTTGTACAGCCAGCTGACGCCTTCGGGCGTCTTCTCGCCGCCGCGGGCGTAGGCCGCATACTCGTCGGTTTCGTGCAGCTGGTCGAAGCTGATGGACACCGGCTGCAACAGGATGTCCTCGCTGCGGCCGTCCAGGTAGGCGTCGGCGACGTAGGACAGCAGGCCGAGTTTCGGGGGCAGCATCTTGCCGGTGCGCGAGCGAGTGCCCTCGATGGACCAACTCAGGTTGAACCGCTTTTCCACGATGTAGCCGACGTATTCGCGCAAAACATACTTGTAGAGCGGGTTTCCGCCGATGTTGCGGCGGATGAAGATGACCCCGGATCGGCGCAACAGCGGACCCATCGCGCCGAAGGACAGGTTGATGCCGGCGAACACGTGCACGGGCGGCAGCCGGTTCTCCTGCATCGCCACCGGGACCACCGCGCCGTCGATGTAGGACCGATGCGAGAACAGCAGCACGGCCGGATGGGTTTCCAGGGCGGCGCGCATAGCCGCGACCTGATAGCCGTCGTAGTCGATTTCCGGATCGAAGCCGCGGCTGATCGCCCTGCTGAGGACAGACACGAGGTCGACGGACACCCTGCTCCAGCCGGTGGAGAGTTCGTCGAGCATCTCCCCGGCTTCCTCGACGGTCGCGCCGGGGATTTTCTTCAGTCCGGCGCGAAACCGGCTGGACTCCAAGATCTCCGGCTTCACCAGCCGCGGAGACTTGTACTGCGGCCCCAGGATTCGGTACTCGACGCGTTCAAGCGCCAGCAGTGCGCGGCGGATGACGAACCGGGCGAAGTCGGTTTCGTTCTCACCGACGGTGATGTCGCGCCACTGCTGGCGCAGTTCGGAGACCTTCGCCGGTTCGCCGGCCACCACCCGGGCCCGCTGCGGGGTGTTGCGGATGATATGCAGTTGCTGACGTTCGTTGGGGTGGTAGGGATCCCGTCCCGGGAGCAGGCCGGCCAGCTTGGCGACCCTGCCGCGATCCGGCGGCGGCAGCCAGAACACCCGCACCGGCACGATGGAACGGTCGGCGGTGGCGTCATCGTCGCCGGCCTCGAGCCGCTCGATCAGCGCGGTCAGCGCGTCGGGCGCGGCGTTGGGCGGTGGCAGTTCGAGGACGTCGAATCTGGCCTCCGGTTGGTCGGCGCACTGCTGGGCCATCCAGGCTGTCACCAATTCCCGCTCGACCGGCGACGCCATGGACGCCAACACCAGCGAGTCCTCGCCGGTGAGGACCGCGGTGGTATCCGCGGCCGGTTCGGTCACGGCTGCCCTTCGGGCGGTTCGGCGTTGACCGCCGCTTCGGCGGGCCGATGCGCCTCGCCGTCTTTGAGGGCGGCCTGGGACTCGTGCGGATTCGCCTTGGCCGGCTTGGCTTTCGGCGCGGCCTTCTTTGCCGCCGCCTTCTTCGCCGCAGCCTTCTTCACCGGCGCCTTGGAAACGCCTTTAGCCGCAGCCTTTTTCGCCGGTGCCTTCACCTTCGTCGCGGCGTTGTTCTCCGCGTACGGGCCGACCTCGGGCAGCTCGTCGCCGACGGGCCAGTTGGCCAGCGTGTCCAGGTAGAGCTGCCGGACTTCGGCGATGCGCTCCGGCAGGTTCTCGACGGTCCAGTCCTGCACCGAGATCGGCGGAAACACCGCGACGTCGACCGTGCCGGGGTTGACGACGGTGGAGTTTCGGGCGGCGACGAGCTCGGCGTTGCGGATCACGATCGGCACGATCGGGATTCCGGCGGCCATGGCCAGGCGGAACGGCCCCTTCTTGAACGGCCCGACCTCGGTGGTGTCGACCCGGGTGCCTTCGGGGGCGATCACGATCGACAGTCCCTTCCTGGCCCGGTCCTCCACCTCGTGCATCGTCTCGACCGCGGCGGCGGGATCGTCGCGATCGATGAACACGCCGTCGAGCAGCTTGCCGAGCGTGCCCATGATCGGGTCCTTCTGCAACTCCTTCTTGCCCACGCCGATCCAGTTGTCGCGCACCAGCGCGCCGGCGATGACGGGGTCGACCTGGTTGCGGTGATTGAAGATGAACACCGCCGGCCGCTGCGCGGTCAGGTTCTCCTGGCCGATGACATTGAGATTCACGCCGGTGATCGCCAGCGACAGCTGGGAGAAGGTCGAGGTGAAGAAGTTGACGCCGCGCCGCCGGTTGCGCGTCAGCACGCCGATGCCTACGGCGCCCGCGGCGACCGGGAACATCGAGCCGAAGCCGGCGAGGGTGCGCAGCTGGCGCCGCAGACCCACCGGCCCCCGGCTGCTGAACCGTAGGATGGGCCAACCGCGCCGCTTGGCCACGGCGGCCATCTTGCCCTCGGGATTGGTCGGGCGCGGGTTGCCGACCAGGTACATCAGGGCGACGTCCTCGTCCCCGTCGGCGTAGAAGTAGCTGTCCTTCAGGGCGATGCCGTTCTCGGCCGCAAATCGTTGCACCGCAGCGGCTTTGCCGGGTCCCCACAGGATCGGCTTTTGCACGCCGCCGGTCAGTATCCCGTCCTCGGTGGTCTCGAACTTGTTGGTGAGCATGTTCGAGATGCCCAGAAACCTGGCCACCGGGTTGACCTGAATGGTCAGCGCCGACGAGCTGAGGACCACGGTGTGCCCGCGAGCCACGTGCGCCCGCACCAGCTCGCGCATCTCGGGGTAGATCCGCGACTCGATGCGCTGGACGAACAGCCGCTCACCGATCTCCTCCAGGTCGTCCAGCACGCGGCCGGCCAGCGCGGCGGCGGCCTTGCCGATGAGGTCCTCGAACTCGATGCGCCCCAGTGTGTGGCTCAGGCCGGCCTGCACCATGCCGAGGAGTTCACCCACACCCATGTCGCGGCGCAGCAGCCGCTCCTGGGTGAGGATCACCGCCGTGAAGCCGGCCACCAGCGTCCCGTCGAGGTCGAAGAACGCACCGATCTTGGGGCCCGGCGGGCTGGCCATGATTTCGGCGACCGAGCCGGGCAGACGCATGTCGCCGCCGGTTGCCCCGCCCTGGTCTCCCTGGTCCTTGGTGGCGCTCATGAGCCCGCCACCGTCCGCGCCGACGTCGCCGGTTCGGTGAACGAGGCGGGCACCGCGCGGGGCGCCCCATCTCCGGCCAGCGCCAGGATTTCGTCGAAGCCCTCCAGCAGGCATTGGGCGAACAGCGGCTCGTTGCGCACCGCCGCCCGGTCGTAGCGCACGGTGATGGTGCACCACCCGCCGCGTGAGATCAGCACGACCATCATCGCGACCCCCGGCAGCGGGCCGATGCCGTACTGCCGCAGCACCTTTGCACCGGCGATGTAGGTGTCCCCGGGGTACACCGGGACGTTGCTGGCCTGCACGTCGGAGCCGATCACCGACCCGGTGATGCCCTCGAGCACCGCGGTCGGCAGGACGCTGAGCAGAGGCGCGACGGAACCGATGATGTTCATCGCGGGCTCGTCGCGACGCTGCGTCATCTGCGCGCGGATCTTCTTCATCCGCGAGACCGGGTCGACCGTACCCACGGGCGCGGCCAGGTTGACCCCGGTGAACCGGTTGCCCCCGGCCGTGTCGGCCTCGGCCCGCAGGTTGACCGGCACCGCCATCGGCAGCGTGCTGATGGGCACGCCGAGCGCCTCGTGGTACCGGCGCAACGCGCCGCACAGGCCCGCGAGGTAGGCGTCGTTGATCGATCCCCCGCCGGCCTTCGCGGCCCGGTGCAGGTCGGCGAGCGGGATGTCGATCGCCTCGGTGCGGGTGGCCAGGCTGCGCCGCCGCAGCAATGGCGATGGCTCGGCCGCCCGGTTGAGCACCCGCATGCCCGAGAGGGCGTAACCCACGACGCCCGAAACGGTGGACGCGGGCTCGAGGACCGCACGCCCGGCGACCGAGACCGCCCCGGAGACCGCGCTGACGACGCCGCCGACCACCGCGGCGGGTAGGTGGTTAATGCCTTGGCGCATCAAATCATTGGGCGTGAGGTCCTGCGGAACGGGCAGCGGGGGTGTCGCCTTGGCCGGTGGGTTGCGCTCGAGGTCGTAGATCTCGGCGAACATCTGCACCCCGCCGACGCCGTCGGTGACCGCGTGGCTGACGTGCAGGAGCGTCGCGGCCTTCCCGTCGGCCAGCCCCTCGACCAGGGTGGCCGTCCACAGCGGCCGGGAGATGTCCATCGGCGACTGCAACATCACCTCGGCGAGGTTGAAGACGTCGCGCAGCGTGCCGGGTTCGGCCACCCGCATCCGCCGCACGTGAAACTCGAGGTTGAAGTCGGGGTCCACCACCCAGCGCGGTGACGCCGTCGGCAGGGTCGGCACGACCACCTTCTGCCGCAGCCGCAAGACCCGGCGGGAGGCGTTTTCGAAACGGGTCAGAAACCGGTCCCAGTCCGGCGTGGTGTCGAGGAGCTCCAGCGCCATGATGCCCGATCGCGTCCGGGGATTCGCTTCGCCGCGATGCATCAGATAGTCGACGGGTCCCAGCTGGTCGGACAATTTCACGACCCCATCGGACTCAGTCATGGCTCTTAGACCGACGCGCCAACCCTGTCACCGAAGATCAAGCCTCCTGCCTCGGACCCACCACCAACCCCACCGCCAACACAACGCTAGTCGGGTTGCCGCGCTGGTGAAAGGAGCGGTCGGCGCCGGGCGCCGGTTTACCGGGGCCCGGGCTCAGCTGGCCGACGTGGCCGCCAGCGGGACGAAGTCCAGCAACGGGCTGACGCGCCGGCCGTAGACGACCCCCAGGAAATCCGCGACGGCGTCGGCGGCCAGCCGCGAGCGCACCGTCGAGAGGATGTCGAACGCATGGTGGGCGTTGGCGAGTTCGGCGTGGGCCACCGTGGCAGCACCGGCCGCGCGCAGCGCGGCGCAGAAGGCGCGGGCCTGGCCGCTGGGCACCAATTCGTCCTTCTCGCCGTGCAGCACGAAGAAGGGTGGCGCCCCGCTGTGCACGTAGGAGACGGGCGATGCCGCCCGGAACCGCTCGGGCTCGTCGGCGTAGCGGGCCTTCATGACGAAATGCTCCAGGAACGGCAGCATCAGGTCGTGCATATGCGCGGAGTCGGTGAAGTCGTACACCCCGTAGTAGGGCACGACGGCCTGAACGGTGGTGTCTGCGCTTTCGAATCCGGGCTGGAACGCCGGGTCGTTCGGGGTGAGCGCGGCCAGCGAGGCCAGATGCCCGCCCGCCGACCCGCCGGTGATCGCGATGAAGTCTGGATCGCCGCCGTAGTCGGCGATGTTTTGGCGGACCCAGGCGATCGCCCGCTTCACGTCGATGAGGTGCGCCGGGAACGTCGAACGCGGGCTCTTGCAGTAGTTGATCGAGACGCAGATCCAGCCGAGCTCGGCCATGCGGCTCATCAGCGTGTAGGCCTGCACCCGTTTGTCGCCGACGGTCCACGCCCCGCCGGGAACCTGGATCAGCACCGGCGCCCGCCGCCCCGGGGCGAGGTCGTGGCGCCGCCAGATGTCGAGCAGGTTGTCGCGCCCACCCGGACCGTAGGGGATGTCGGACGTCTGGGCCGCGTATCGGCGGTGCGGTCCGGGCCTGTTCAACACGCCGCCGCGCGGCGCGCAGACGGGCTTGATGCCGGCCGGGTGGCAGACCTGCTCGCGGAAGTCGGGACCGAGGGCTTCCTCGAGCGCCGCGGTGAGGGCCCGGTCCGCCCGCTGCGCCGCCCAGCTGGTGCCGACCCGCCCGATGGACGGGTGCGCGACGCGCGACAACGCGTGCCCGGTCACGACGTGCGGGGGAAACTCCGTGGAGAGCCAGCCGGCGACAAAGCCGAGCGCGAGCGGCGAGCCGCGCAGCAGCAGCGTGCCGGCCCGATACGCATCCATCGCGTCGCCCGCCAGGCGTAACGCCTGGCTACCGGCCCACGAGCACCGGGAAGTCACCTGCGTGGTCACGCTCATAGCTACGCCACCCCTCGACGGTATGCACACGCGTCGTTGCGGTTAACGGCCGATGACCGGCCGGTGTTCTACGTGTGTCGAGGTTCCCAACCATAGCCGATAACGCCGGGGCGGGAACGCTTTTCGCGCGCGGCGCGGCGGCGAGTCGGGTTACGACACGCCGGTGGAATAGACTGACCTGCACATTGCCTCCGTAGCTCAGGTGGATAGAGCAAGGGCCTTCTAATCCCTAGGTCGCACGTTCGAGTCGTGCCGGGGGCACTCATCGGCGCTAACCGGCGATTCCGGCCAGTTCGCGTGCCACCGCATCGAAGGCGCGCAGCGTGTCCAGCATGTGCGGCTCATGGGAGTGCGGTTGGGCGGACACCTTGACGGCGACCAGCTCGGCGGGGCGGTTGACGTAGATCATCTGGCCACACATGCCCAGGCACAGCACGATGTCGTTGCCCGGGTAGGGGAACCACATCTGGTTGCGGTACATGCCGCCGGGCAGATCGGTGTCGTGGTCGGGGCTGGCGGCAAATGCCTCGCGCGAGTCGGGGCCGCCGTCGAGGGTGTCGGCGATCCATGCCGCCGGCACCACCCGCCGGCCGGTCAGGGACACGCCGTCGCGCAGGAACAGCGATCCGAACCGGATCATGTCGATCAGGCATGCGCTGATGCCGCCGTCGAAAAATCCGGTGCCGACGGGATCGACACCGATGGTAGCGTCGCTTTGGGCGCCGATGCGGCTCCACAGCAGTTCGGACATCAGGTCGGTCATCCGCTGGCCGCCGGCCACCTCGCAGATCCACCCCAGTACGTCGGTCTCACACGAGCGATATTCGAATGGGCCGCCGTGTGGCGACTTCTGCCGCAGCGTCAGCAGGAAGTCGTGCACCGTGGCGGGGTCGTCCGCAGACCGCCGGGGAGCCCAGCCCATCGCGCGGTCGAGGCGGTGTATCTCTGCGGCCGGGTCGTCGTAGTTCTCCGAGAACTTGATGCCCGACCTCATGTCCAGCAGGTGGCGCACCGTCGCACCGGCGTAACCGCAATTTGCCAGGGCGGGAACGTATTTCGTGACCGGTGCGTCGAGCTCGATGGCGCCGGAGCCGTGCAGCGCGCCGGCGACGGCCGCCACCATGGACTTGCTCACCGAGAACAGCAGATGTCGGCTGTCCGCCCTGAGGTGATCGAGGTACTCCTCGGCCACCAGTGACCCGCGGTGAGCCACGGCCCAGCCGTCGGTAACGGTCGCGGCCATCACTCCGCCTACGGTGCTGGCCGCGCCGTCGGTGCTGGTCAATCGGATCTCGGCCACCGGCGCAGGGGCCGTGGGCAGCACGGCGGCCGGCCCCGTCCCACGCGAGATGATCGCCGTCGGCACCATGTCTTCGACGTGCTGGAACGACCACCGCGCATACGGCGGCGACAGCCAGTTGTCCAGTGAGATTCCCGCCGGGACGCTCACGCGCGCGCGACGAGCCGCGAGACGATCGGCGCGGCGGGCGTCAGGGGCGTTGAGGTGAACTTCGCCTTCATACCCTTGACCCAGCGCTGGCAGCGCTCGCTGAGCTGGTAGTCGTCCGTCTGCAGGTGTGCGCGGGTGACGAGCACGCCGAGTTGGGCGCCTTCGGAACGCAAGTCGCCGGGCGCCGCGACCCGCATGTAAAAGGCCTCGGAGCCGTCGAGCAGCGTGGCCCAGTCGTTGGCGGTCCGCGAAAAGGAGACCCGGCCGTCGTCGTCGATGCGCCACACGCCGGTGCGTGGCGTCGCGGTGAAGATCTCGATGTCCGGCGAGGTCTCGGTGAGGATCACCTGGCCCCAGACCTCGTCCTCGCCGTAGCCGCGCTCCCAGCGTGAGTTGATCTCGTCGATGTCGAGCTCGTACTCCACGTCCATGTACTCGAGCAGGTGAAAGAGGAACAGCGGCATGTCGGCGTAGGCCTCGGTGGTCAGGTTCGTCATCGGACTCGCGCCACTCAGGCGCGGATTCACCTCGCCGAGGTAGAGCTCGTCGGAGTCGAGGTCGTGCAGCAGGTCCACCTCGAAGTAGCCGAGGTAACCCTCGCGGCGCATGACGTCGCCCAGCTTTGTCACCATCTCCCGGGCGGCGTGCGTCTGGGCGGGCGGCAGCACCTCGTGCCAGATGTCATTGCCACACCAGCTGCCCCGGCTCGGCGTCAGCTCCGAATAACCGACGAGACTCGTCATCGCGGGGCCGACCACGGTGCCGTGGCGGGTGACGGCGCCCTCGAGGCATACCTCGACATTGCGGATGCGCTTCATGACCTTGAGGTCCTGCCCGACCAGGTCACCGGCGTGCTCATCCCAGTCGCGCTGACCGTGCACGAAGAACGTCCCGCTGCCGGCATTGCCATACGCGATCGAGATGACGAGGTCGTCTCCCAAGCCGGCGCCTTGTGCGAGCGCCAGCAGTTCGTCGTACGAGCCGGCCCGCCCGATCGTGTTGGGCACACTGGGCACCCCCGCCTCGTCGGCCAGGCGCGTCATGACGATCTTGGAGCCCAGGCGATTGCGCAGCTCGATCGGCGGATGCATGACCTCAAGACCCGCGGACCGCGCGAGCGCCTGGATTTCCTCGTTCATCATCACAAAGCAGCACTTGCCACCTGGACCTTTGCCGGCGATGAACTCGAGCGTCTCGGGGTCGGACAGCAGGTGGCTGCACACCTCGTCCATCGAGTCGAAATCGCGGCGGTCGCGTCGCCGCGGCACGAACACGCGCGAGTGTGTGCCCTCGAAAGAGTCGAAGTAGGTGAGGTAGAAGAAGTTTCGTATCCAGCGGTCGACACCCAGCAGGTTGAACGGGGTCGGCGAGATGAAGTACAACGGCACCTTGTTGGTGTGGAAGAACGCGCGTATGTCCGAGAGGCCTTTCAACGGGCGGCGCTGCTCCGGGCCGAACCCGCCGGCGGGCACGCTCACGCCGCCCGGGTTGACGTCGGCGCCTGCTGCCAGCGCTGTCGTCGGAGGGCCGGGGGCGACCCGGTCGGCGGGTGGGCGGTGAGCTCAGGTGTCTTCATGCCACAAGTCTGGCCCGGCGCATCGCCGGGCGAAAGTGCGGAGTACTGCAGCGTCGGCGTCAACTTTCGTCTTTGCGCCAAACAACGCCCGCGTCCCGGGCGCATGCACGGCGATCAGCCACCGAACGCGTTGGCGCCCATGACCAGCGCCGCGGTGCCACCGAAGAGATATCCGACCTCGACCGCCTCGGTCACCTCGGGCTCCGAGGCGCCCGCGGCGCGCGCGTTCCCGGCGAGCGTCCTGACGCCGTCCGGATGTGCGGCGATCGCGTCGGTCACCATCGCCATGAGGAGCTTGTATTTGGCCGGAATAGCGCCATCTCTCAGAATCCGTTCGCGCATCGCCAGGTAGGAATCGGCGAATTGCGGGTCGCGCTGCTCGATGGCCCCGAGCCACGGCGGCTTGGCAGGACCCGGGGCCGGTGGGCCCGCGACGGGGTTGCCCGGGTCGGGACAGCCACCCGCCGGAACGGCAGCGCCGTCACCGCACACGTCGGCGCGGCTGGGCGGCGCGCCGTGCGCGAGCAAGAAGGCGCCCACGATGAGCGTCACGATCCACAGCACCGTGCACGCCCGGAAATCCGCGACCACCACCGGCAGCGCGTGTCTTCTGCGCATCGTGGTGGCACGAACGGCGCGGCCGAGCCTGACCGCCTCGGCGATTTCGGCCGCCGACGCGCCCGCCGCGAGGGCGTCGCCGGCCAGCGCGTCGACCCCGCACCGACGTGCACAGACCGCACCGGCGGCTATCGCCATGAGCGCCTCGTACTTGGCCGGAATGGCGGCGCTGTGCGGGTCCGCGCACGGGACCCGGCGAGGATCAAGGCGGCGCGCGGGAGTGGTCGGCGCCGGGCGGGATCTGACGGTCATTGCCGCAACGTACGCCCGGGCATTGCCCGGCGCAACCGAAAGATGTTGCCGCCCTTCGGCTTAAGCCAGCTCCTTCATGAACTCCTTCGCCAACGGGCCCGCGGACGCCGGATTCTGGCCGGTGAACAGGTTGCGGTCCTTTACCGTGTAGGGCTTCCAGACCTCGCCGCGGGAGAAGTCGACACCCATCTTCACCAGTTCGTCCTCGGCGGTCCACCGCGCCTTCGCCCGCAGCCCGACGGCGTCCTCCTCGTCGTTGGTGAAGGCCGTGACCTGGTAGCCGGCGAACGGGGAATTGCCGTTGCGTCGAGTCGCCATCATCGCGACCGGCGCGTGGCAGACGATGGACAGGGGCTTGCCGGAGGCCAGCGCCGCGGTCAGCAGCCGACCTGAATCGGCGTCCTGCCAGAGGTCCTCCATCGGGCCGTGACCACCGGGGTAATAGACGGCGTCGTAGTCCTCGAGGCGGGCGTCGGCCAACTCGATCGGGCGACGCAACTCCTCGGCGGACCGCAAGATCTCCTCGAGTTCCACAGCAATCTCTTCGCTGCCGGCCATCGACGGACGCAGGCTCATCACATCCACATGCGGGACAACGCCTTTCGGCGTGGCCACCACGACCTGGTGCCGCGCGTCCGTGAGTGCGCGATACGGGGCCGCGAATTCCTCGGCCCAGTAGCCGGTCGGATGTCTCGTCCCGTCCCGGAGCGTCCAGTAGCTTGCGCCGGTCACCACGAAAAGAACCTTCGCCATCGCGCTCCCCCTCGATTGCCCCGCAACGTATCGACCCGCCCCAGCGTTGCCCATCTGCTCTCGGCCCGCAATACCCGCCCGCGCCGGCGCAGCCGATGACACCCGACGGAAATGGTTTTTAACAACGGCTTCACCGCTGCTTGTCGCCCAGAGTTTGCCTATTAGACGGTTCGGGAACCACAATTGGCGTGTCGTGCGAGCAGTGACGCTAGTCGGGGGATTATGACTTAGGGCGTCTCTATTCGAGGGGTGGTCGATGATGACGTCGGACGACTGGCAACCGGTGGTGCGAGTTGGAGAACCAAAGTTCGTAGCCGGCCTGGGAAATAGGATCAAAGTCGAGGTCAAAACACGGGGGTGGCTGAGCCGGGACTGGCGCGGCTACTTCGGTCTACAGGTGTCGCAGCAACGGCTCGATGCCCGGTACTCCTCTTATCCCTGCTGGGATGAGGTCCAGCGCATCGAGGGCACGTGCGCCCTCGACGAGGCGGAGCGTTACATCGAAATGATCGATGCCGCAATCCACTACGCGAACACCAGATTGCGAAACGACGCGGTGCCAAAGACGGTCGTTTCGGCCGCGCAGCCGGATCAGCGGGCGTGGGCGGTGCGACGGCGCCAGGCGGCGCTCGATGAACTGGCTAAGAAGTTGGCGAAACCCGAGGTCGGCGAGAACGTCGCCTCTTTAAATACATCCTTGTAATCAGCGCCGTGCGATCGCGCGCATGCGATCGGGGCCTGGACGAGGAAACCGCAAACGCATTCGCGTGTGCACAACCATTCTTTGCCAAATTCCGACGCCACCTCAATGGCGTTCGCGTTGTTGCAGCCAGGCAATCCCGGAGGGACGCAACGCGAAGGCGATTAATCGGCGGTTCATGACCGAGTGGCACGGCACCCCTACACCGACTTGGCGAAACCGACCGGGACGCCCGCAGTACCCTTACCCCTGCCCCGAGTCGCAGCCGCGGCACCGTAATCGTGCGTCGCCAAGACGCGCCAACTCCAAGCCACGGAGGTACCCGATGGCCCAGTCAGACCTCGTCTTGTTCACCGTCGACAATCGCGTAGCGCTCATCACGGTCAACGACCCCGACCGGCGCAATGCGGTCACCGCCGAGACGTCGGCACGTCTGCGCGCGGCAGTCGAGCGGGCGGAGGCCGATCCCGGCGTGCACGCCGTGGTGGTCACGGGTGCCGGCAAGGCCTTTTGCGCCGGCGCGGACCTGAGCGCGCTCGGCGCCGCCGGCGGTGACAAAGCCGAGACCGGTCTGCAGCAGCTCTACGACGGCTTCATGGCCGTCAGTAGTTGCCGGCTGCCCACCATCGCCGCGGTCAACGGCGCGGCCGTGGGCGCGGGCCTGAATCTCGCATTGGCGGCCGACGTTCGCATCGCCGGGCCCGCGGCGTTGTTCGACGCCCGATTCCAGAAGCTGGGGCTGCACCCCGGCGGCGGTGCAACGTGGATGCTGCAGCGGGCGGTGGGCCCCCAGGTCGCCCGCGCGGCATTGCTCTTCGGCATGCGTTTCGACGCCGAAGCGGCCGTGCACCACGGCTTGGCGCTGGCCGTCGCCGACGATCCGGTCGCGGCGGCGCTGGAGCTGGCGGCGGGGCCCGCGACCGCCCCGCGCGAGGTCGTCCTGGCGACTAAGGCCACCATGCGCGCCACCGTCAGCCCGGGATCGCTCGATCACGAACAACACGTGTTCGCCATGCGCACCGAACTCGGGCCGCAGGCCTACTCCATCCAGTCTCCGGAGTTTGCCCAGCGATTGGCGGCCGCGCAGCGCCGGTAGTGCGAACGCGGGCTGTTCCGGTATCCGGTGCCGCCGCCCAACGGTCTACAGGTCGAGCAACGCTGTCATCGGCGATTCGACCAAATCCCTTAGCTCGGTGACGAACTGGGCCGCCTGGGCGCCGTCTGCGACGCGATGGTCGAACACGCAGGTGAGCGTCATGGTCGGGCGCACCGCGACCTGATCACCCACGGCCACCGGGCGCGGTTTGATCGCCCCCATCCCCAGGATGGCCGCTTCCGGGTGGTTGATCACCGGCACGCCGTCGTCGGCGCCCAGCGCCCCGAAGTTCGACACCGTGAAGGTGGAGCCGCGCAATTCGGCCGGGGTCAGCGTTCCCTCCCGCGCGCCGGTGATCAATTCGTTTGCCCGTCTTGCCAATTCGCGGGTGGTCTTGGTGTGCGCGTCGGTGATCACCGGGACCAGCAGCCCGCGCGCGGTGGCCACTCCGAATCCGAGGTGCACACGTCGCTCGACGCGAACCGCCGGACCCTCTGCCGAGTCGACCCATGTCGCGTTGAGAATCTGGTTGTGGCGCAGCGCAATGAGTAGTAGTCGCATCGTCAGGATGAACGGCGTGATCTTCTCGTCCGTCGACACCCGGTCCGATAGCCGCATCAATTCGGTGCAGTCGACCGCGACGCTGACTTTGGCGGCCGGGATCTCGCGGTGCGACAACGCCATCTTCTCGGCCATCCGCGCCTGCACGCCACGGACCGGTCGGACGTCGTCGGCACCGTTCTGACCGGCGGCCGCCAACACGTCCGCGCGGGTGATGATGCTGTCGGGATCGTGTGGTAGCGAGCGCAGGTCGACCATCAGGTCCTTGGCCAATTTGCGCACCGGAGGGGCGGCGAGCGGGCGGCGGGTTCGCCGGCTGGTGTCGATGCCGGCGTCCGCGCCGTAGCCGACGAGTGTGGGGACCGTCCCGGCAGCCGAGTGCTCGTCGCCGTTCAGCGGTGCGGTGTCGATGCGGACCAGTACCGCCCCCACCGGCAGCACATCGCCTACTCCGCCGTTTGTTTCGACGATCCGACCCGCGTACGGGCTGGGCAGCTCCACCTCCGCCTTGGCCGTCTCCACCGAGCACAGCACCTGGTTGAGTTCGACGTCGTCGCCCGCGGCGACGTTCCAGTGCGTCACGGTCACTTCCTGCAGTCCCTCGCCGAGGTCGGGGACGCGGAATGACTTCAGCCGCTCGTCGGCGCTCATGGCTGACCCAAGGCACGCTCGACGCAGTCCAATAGCCGGTCGGGGCCGGGCAACCACAGTCGCTCCAGCCGTGCCGGCGGGTACGGGGTGTCGAATCCGCAGGCGCGCAGCACCGGCGCCTCCAACTCGTAGAACATCTCCTCCTGTATCCGGGCTGCCAACCCGGCGCCATATCCCAGGCTGCGCGGCCCCTCGTGCATCACCACACAACGTCCGGTCCGATGAATCGACGCGGCCACGGTCTCGAAGTCCAACGGGACCAGTGATCGCAGGTCGATGACCTCGATGTTCCAACCACGTTGGCGCTGAGCCTCTTCCGCTGCACCGATCGCGGTGCCGACCAGGCTGCCATAGGTCACGACCGTCACATCCGAGCCGGGGCGGCGCACCATCGCCCGCCCAATCGCCGGTTCGGGCCGGTCGGTGTCAACCGTGCCGCGGACCTGATAGCGCCGCTTCGGCTCGAGGTACATCACCGGGTCCGGGCAGGCGATCGCGTGGCGAAGCAGCCAGTACGCGTCGGCCGGGGTGGACGGAACCACCACCTTCAGGCCGGCGGTATGAGCCCAATACGACTCGGTGGAGTCCGAATGATGTTCGGCGGCACCGATTCCACCGAAGGACGGGATCCGCACCGTTACCGGCATGTTGACCTCGCCGCGGGTGCGGGTGCGGTACTTCGCCAGATGGCTGACCACCTGATCGAAAGCGGGGTAGGAAAACCCGTCGAATTGAATCTCCGGTACCGGGACGAAGCCGCGCAACGCCAGCCCCACCGCGATGCCGATGATGGCGGACTCGGCCAGCGGCGTGTCGAAACAGCGCGTGTCACCGAATTTTTCGGCCAGCCCTTCGGTTACCCGGAACACCCCACCCGCGACCGAGACGTCCTCACCGAACACCAGCACCCGGTCGTCGGCGGCCATCGCGTCATGCAGGCTCCGGTTGAGCGCCTGCACCATGGTCATCGACTGCGCACTCAGCGCCACGTTCTGCGTTGCCGCAGTGAGGGTTTCGGCGGGACCGGCGGGCCGATCGGCGAGCTGGGTCATTCGACCCTCCCCAGTTCGGCCCGCAGCTGTTGGCGTTGCGCCTCCAGCCCGGGCGTCATTTCGGCGTACACGCTGGTGAACACCTCGTCGATGTCGAAATCGGGTGCACCGAACACCGCGTCGCGCAACTCGGTGCGCATCCGCTTGGAGCGGGCAGCGACCCGCTCCTCCAAGCGGTTCGACCACAGGCCCTGCCCCTGCAGGTAGGCGCGGTAGCGCGGGATCGGGTCGAGCGCCGCCCAGCGGTCCACCTCCTCCTGGGTCCGGTAGCGGCTGGGATCATCCGAGGTGGTGTGCGGGCCGAGCCGGTAGGTGACCGCCTCGATCAGGGTCGGCCCACCGTCGGCCCGGGCGCGGGCGGCGGCCTCGGCCATCACCGCGTAGCAGGCCAGCACGTCGTTGCCGTCCACCCGGATCCCGGGCATGCCATAGCCGATTGCCTTGTGCGCGATGGACGGCGCCTTGGTCTGCTTGTGGATCGGCACCGATATCGCCCACTGATTGTTCTGCACGAAGAACACACACGGCGTGGCGAACACGGCCGCGAAGTTCAGCGCCTCGTGCACGTCCCCCACGCTGGTGGCACCGTCGCCGAGGAAGGCCACCGTCACCGAGTCCTCGCCGAGCCGCTGCGCGGCCATCGCCGCGCCGACGGCATGCAGCGTCTGCGTGCCGATCGGGATCGAGGTCGGGGCGCAGCATTTCTTGGTTAATTCCAGTCCGCCGTGCCAGGTCCCGCGCCATACCGCGCCGACGTGCCCGGGCGGGATGCCGCGCACCAGATACACGCCGAGCTCCCGGTATTGCGGAAACAACCAGTCCGTCTTGCGCAAACAGGCCGCCGCACCCACCTGGGCGGCTTCCTGACCGCGGCAGGACGCGAACAACGCCAACTCCCCCTGGCGCTTGAGGTTGACGAACTCGGTGTCCAGCTCTCGGGTGACCACCATCATCTCGTAGAGCCAGCACAGCGTCTCCGCGGGAAGGTCGCGGCAGAAGCGGACTTCGGACGTCGGTGTGCCGTCCGGAGCGACAAGTTGCACCGGCTCGAGGTCGACGGTCATCGGTAGTTGAGGCACGTCCGCCATACCGTCTCCCTACTTCGGTGCCGCAGGGGTCACAGCAAAAGCTCAACCGGGACCCGCCGCGAGCCGAAGTCGACCGCCAGCCACACGAAAGGCTCCGCTCGCCGCGACACTGGCGTACCCACCATTATGCGCGCAAATGCGAAGAGACCGGGGCGATCGCGACCGTGTCGCACCCTGTGGCAACGCGGTTCTGGTGGAACTCAGGCGGTCACCCGCCGGACTGTCCCGCCCTGCGCACCAGCATCTCGGCGTGCTTGAGCACCGGCGAGTCCACCATCTGGCCCTCGAAGGCGAACACGCCGCGCTCGGTCCGCGCCGCCGCCAATACCCTTCGCGCCCAGTCGACTTTGTCCTCGCTGGGGCGATAGGCGTCGCGCACGACCGGAATCTGGGTCGGGTGAATGCAGACCGTCCCGTGGAAGCCCACCGCGACGGCGTCGTAGGCTTCCACCCGCAACCCGTCGAGGTCACGGATGTCCAAATGCACCGCGTCGAGGGCAATCCGGCCGAAGGTGGACGCCGCCAGCAGGACCGTCGACCGCACATGGCGGGCAACGTCGCGGTAGGCGCCGTCGGCCAGCCGGCTGGAGCTGCCCCCGAGCGCGGCGACCAGGTCCTCGGCGCCCCACATCATCGCGACGGTGCCGTCGGCGGCGGCGATCTCGGTGGTGAACACCGCCCCGCGGGGCGTCTCGATCAGCGCGATGACGTCGCGCGGTGCCAGCGCGGACACCTGCGCGGCCGACTCGGTCTTGGACAGCATCACCGTCGTGTAGGGCGTCTCGGCCAGGGCGTCCAGGTCGCGGCCGTACTCGTCGGTGCCGGCCGCATTGATGCGTACCACGGTGCGCTCGGGATCCAGCGGACTCTCCCGCAGCGCCTTGCGCGCGGCGGCCTTGTCCGCCTCGGCCACCCCGTCCTCGAGGTCGAGGATCACCACGTCGGCCGCGGCGGCGGCCTTGGCGAACCGCTCGGGACGGTCGGCGGGGCAGAACAGCCAACCCGGCCCGGCGGACTGCAGGTTCACATGGCCTCCTGGTCGCTGGGGCGCTTTTGGACCAGCGTGGTCCGCACCGCGCGCGCGATGACATCGCCGTGCTGGTTTCGACCGGTGTGCTCGAGGGTGACGATCCCTTCGCCGGGCCGGCTCTTGGACTCGCGCTTGCCGGTGCACACCGTCTCCGCGTACAGGGTGTCGCCGTGGAACACGGGCTTGGGGAAGGACACCTCGGAGAAGCCCAGGTTGGCGACGATGGTGCCCAGCGTCAGCTGCGAGACCGACAGCCCGACCAGCGTGGACAGGGTGAACATCGAGTTCACCAACCGCTCGCCCCGAAAGCCCGGCTGCTCAGCGGCCCACGCCGCGTCCAGGTGCAGCGACTGGGTGTTCATCGTCAGCGTGGTGAACAAGACGTTGTCGGCCTCGGTGACGGTGCGGCCCGGCCGGTGCAGGTACGTCGTGCCCATCTCGAACTCTTCGAACCACAAGCCCCGCTGAATGATCGACTTGCCTTCCGCCATCAGCGCCGCTCCTCCTCATCGCTACGCTCTGCATCGTCGACGGCGCGCGTCATGACAGCCCCAGCGATCGCGCGATGAGCATCAGCTGCACTTCGGTGGTTCCCTCACCGATCTCGAGGATCTTGCTGTCGCGGTAATGCCGCGCCACCGGATATTCGTTCATGAAGCCGTACCCACCGTGGATTTGGGTGGCGTCGCGCGCGTTGTCCATGGCCGCCTCCGACGAGATCATCTTCGCGATCGCCGCCTCCTTCTTGAATGGCTTGCCCGCCAACATCTTCGCTGCGGCATCGTAGTACGCGGTGCGGGCGACGTGGGCACGCGCTTCCATCCGGGCGATCTTGAAGCTGATGGCCTGATACGAGCCGATCGGCTGGCCAAAGGACTGCCGCTCCTTGGCGTACTTGACGCTCTCGTCGACGCAGCCCTGGGCGGCGCCGGTCGCCAGCGCCGCGATCGCGATGCGGCCCTCGTCGAGGATGGACAAGAAGTTGGCGTAGCCGGTGCCGCGGGCTCCCAACAGGTTTTCCTCCGGGACGCGGGCGTCGGCGAAGCTCAGCGGATGGGTGTCCGAGGCGTTCCAGCCGACCTTGCTGTAGACCGGTTCGACGGTGAATCCCGGTGTGCCGTTGGGCACGATGATCGTCGAGATCTCCTTCTTGCCGTCACCGACCGTTCCCGTGACCGCGGTGACCGTCACCAGTCTGGTGATGTCAGTGCCGGAGTTGGTGATGAACTGCTTGCTGCCGTTGATCACCCACTCGCCGTTGTCGAGGCGGGCCGTGGTCCGGGTGGCGCCCGCATCGGAGCCGGCGCCCGGCTCGGTGAGCCCGAAGCCGGCCAGCGCCCGGCCGGCCGTCAGATCCGGCAACCACTTCTGCTTTTGTTCTTCGGTACCGAACCGGTAGATCGGCATGGCGCCGAGGCCGACGCCGGCCTCCAGCGTGATGGCCACCGACTGGTCGACCTTGCCGAGTTCCTCGAGCACCAACGCCAGCGCGAAGTAGTCACCGCCCATGCCGCCGTATTCCTCGGGGAACGGCAGGCCGAACAGCCCCATCTCGCCCATCTTGGCGACGATCTCGTACGGGAAGCTGTGCTCTTCATCATGTTTGGCCGAGACCGGCGCGACCACGGTGCGCGCGAACTCGGCGACGGTGTCGCGAAGATCCTCGTATTCCTTGGGTAGCGTTCCCGCGGTAATGGATGTGGTCATGTCTCGTCCTTACTCGAATCGGCTGTTGTGTCGGGCTCTTCGGGGACCAGTCGGGCCAGCACCTGGTCGACGGTGACCTGATCGCCGACGGAGACCAACACCTCCACCCGTCCCGAAACAGGTGCGGACAGCGAATGTTCCATCTTCATCGCCTCCACCACCACCACGACGTCACCATCGGATACCTCGGTGCCCGAGGGGACCTGGACCGCGATCACGCTGCCGGGCATGGGGCTGAGGATCTCGGCCTGCTGCGCGCCCGCCGCGCGGTGAATCTTGTGCTCCTCGGCCTCGCGCAGGTGCCAGGCCCCCCGCTCGTCGGCGATCCACAGGTGCCGGTCGGCCTCCGCCCACCGGTATTCGCGGCGCACGCCGTCCAGAGTGACGTCCATGCGGGAACCGTCGACCTGCACGCTGGCCGAACGGATCTCGCCCGCACCCACCTGCACCCGGGCCGCGTCCGGTGTGCCCCATACCGTGACGGTGTCGTTGCGCAACGGAGTCTGCATCTCGGTGCGGACGGGCGCCGGCACCCCACCGACCCGCCATCCGGTGGGCACCGCCCAGGCGTTGCCCGCGGCCCGGCGGTCCAGGGCCCACTGGCGGTAGAGGCCCCCGGCGGCGAGCACGTCGTCGGGGGCCGGCAGCGGTGCGAAGTCCGCCACCCGCTCGTCGAGCAGCGCCGTGTCCAGGTCACCGGCGCGGACGCGCCCGTCGGCCAGCAGGAACCGGAGGAATTCGATGTTGGTCTGGACCCCGAGGATCGCCGTGTGTGCCAGCGCCCCGTCGAGTTTCGCCAGCGCCTCGTCGCGGTCCTCCCCGTGGGCGATGACCTTGCTCAGCATCGGGTCGTAGTCACTGCCGACCAGGGTGCCCGCCAGCAGCGATGAGTCGACGCGGACCCCGGCCCCCGAAGGTTCGACCACCTGCAGCACCCGGCCGCCGGTGGGCAGGAAGCCGCGTGCGGGATCCTCGGCGTACACCCGCGCCTCGATCGCGTGGCCGTGCAATTCGATGTCGTCCTGCGCGAAGCCCAGCTTCTCACCGGCGGCCACGCGTAGCTGCCACTCGACCAGGTCCAGACCGGTAATCGCTTCGGTGACCGGGTGTTCCACCTGCAGCCGGGTGTTCATCTCCATGAAGAAGAACTCGTCCGGCCTGTCGGCGGAGACGATGAACTCCACCGTGCCCGCGCCGACGTAGTCGACGCTGCGGGCGGTGTTGCAGGCCGCCGCCCCGATGCGGGCGCGGGTCTGTGGGTCGAGCAACGGCGAGGGCGCCTCCTCGATCACCTTCTGGTGGCGCCGCTGCAGGCTGCACTCGCGCTCGCCGAGGTGCACCACGTTGCCATGCGTGTCGGCCAGCACCTGCACCTCGATGTGCCTGGGCCGCAACACGAATCGCTCCAGGAACAGGGTGTCGTCGCCGAACGACGAGGCGGCCTCCCGGCGTGCGCCCACCAGGGCGTCGCGCAGCCCGCCCGGGTCTTCCACCAGGCGCATGCCTTTGCCGCCGCCGCCCGCCGACGGTTTGATCAACACCGGGTACCCGACCTCTTCGGCGGCGGCGACTAGCTCGTCGTCGCTGAGTCCGGGCTTGGCGACCCCGGGAACCACCGGCACGTCGAACTCGGCGACCGCATTCTTGGCGGTGATCTTGTCGCCCATCACCTGTATTGCTCGCGGCGGCGGGCCCAGGAACACCACACCGGCGCGCTCGCAGGCGGCGGCGAATTTCGCGTTCTCCGAGAGGAACCCGTAGCCCGGGTGGATCGCCTGAGCTCCAGTGCGCGCCGCCGCGTCCAGCACCTTGCCGATGTCGAGGTAGCTCTCGCGGGCCGCGGCGGGCCCCAGGCGCACGGCCGTGTCGGCCTCCAGGACATGGCGGGCGTTGACGTCGGGGTCGCTGTACACCGCGACCGAGCGGATGCCCAGCCGGCGCAGGGTCGACATCACCCGGACCGCGATCTCGCCGCGGTTGGCCACCAATACGGTCTCGAACATGGTCATCACATCCGGAAGACGCCGTAGGAGACCGGCTCCAGCGGGGCGTGGGCGCATATCGAAAGGGCCAGCCCGACAACCGTTCTGGTGTCGGCCGGATCGATGATGCCGTCGTCCCAGAGGCGCGCGGTGGAATAGTACGGGTTGCCCTGGTCCTCGTATTGGGCGCGGATCGGCGCCTTGAAGGCCTCCTCCTCGTCGGGCGGCCAGGGCTTGCCGGACGCGGCGAGCTGTTCGCCGCGCACCGTGGCCAGCACGGATGCGGCCTGCTCGCCGCCCATCACCGAGATCCGGGCGTTGGGCCACATCCACAGGAAGCGGGGTGAGTACGCCCGCCCGCACATCGAATAGTTGCCCGCACCATAGGATCCGCCGATCACGACGGTCAGCTTGGGCACCCGGGCGCAGGCCACCGCGGTCACCATTTTGGCGCCGTGCTTGGCGATGCCGCCCGCTTCGTAGTCGCGGCCGACCATGAACCCGGCGATGTTCTGCAGGAACAGCAGCGGGATCTTGCGTTTGTCGCAGAGCTCGATGAAATGTGCGCCTTTCAAGGCGGATTCGCTGAACAGCACGCCGTTGTTGGCGACGATGCCGACGGGATGGCCGTGGATGCGGGCGAAGGCGGTCACCAGCGTCTTGCCGTAATTGGTCTTGAACTCGCTGAACTCACCGCCGTCGACCATTCGCACGATCACCTCGTGCACGTCGTAGGGCACTCGGGGGTCCGGCGGCACCACGTCGTAGAGCTCGGTCTGCGCATGCTTGGGCTCGACCGTGTGCCGGACGTCCCATTGGCTGGGCTCCCGTGGGCCGAAGGTGGCCGCGATCGCGCGCACGATGCGCAGCGCGTGCTCGTCGTCGTCGGCGAGGTGGTCGGTGACACCGGAGATCCGCGAGTGCAGGTCGCCGCCGCCGAGGTCCTCGGCCGAGACGATCTCACCGGTCGCCGCCTTCACCAGGGGTGGACCGCCGAGGAAGATGGTGCCCTGCTCGCGGACGATGACGGCCTCGTCGCTCATGGCGGGCACATACGCGCCGCCCGCCGTGCACGAACCGAGAACGGCGGCCACCTGCGGGATTTCCTTGGCGCTCATGGTCGCCTGGTTGTAGAAGATGCGGCCGAAGTGCTCGCGGTCGGGGAAGACCTCGTCCTGCCGCGGGAGGAAGGCGCCCCCGGAGTCCACCAGGTAGATGCAGGGCAAGCGGTTCTGCAGCGCGACCTCCTGCGCGCGCAGGTGCTTTTTGACCGTGATCGGGTAGTAGGTGCCACCCTTGACCGTGGCGTCGTTGGCGACGATCACGCACTCACGCCCGGACACCCGGCCGATCCCGGTGATGATTCCCGCGCCCGGGGACTCGTCGTCGTACATGCCGTTGGCGGCCAGCGGGGCCAGCTCCAAGAACGGGCTGCCCGGGTCGAGCAGTCGATCCACCCGCTCGCGCGGCAGCAGCTTGCCGCGACTGACGTGGCGTTCGCGCGCGCGTTCGTTGCCGCCCAGCGCCGCGGCCGCCAGCTTGGCGTTCAACTCGGCGACCAGTCGGCGGTGCTCGTCGGCGAACGATGGCGCGGTCATCACGGTTGAAGTCACGAATGCCTCCCGGTTGTCGCCAGCACAAGCGGCGGTTCGGTTTTGTCCAGCACCTCGTCGGCCGAGACGCCGGGGGCGGTCTCGACCAAGTGCAAACCGTCGTCGCAGACGTCGATGACGGCCAGATCGGTGATGATCCGGTCGACACAGCCCGTGCCGGTCAACGGAAGAGTGTACCGCGCAACGATTTTCGGGCTGCCGTCGCGTGCGGTGTGCTCCATCATCGCAATCACCTTGCGGGCGCCGTGGACCAGGTCCATCGCGCCGCCCATGCCCTTCACCATCTTTCCGGGAATCATCCAGTTGGCCAGGTCGCCGGTGGCCGAGACCTGCATCGCCCCCAGCACGGCGACGTCGAGGTGTCCGCCGCGGATGATCCCGAACGAGTCCGAGGAACCGAAGAAGGCCGCACCCGGCATCGTGGTGACCGTCTCCTTGCCCGCGTTGATCAGATCCGCGTCGGCGTCCTCGGGCCGCGGATAGGGCCCGACGCCCAGGATTCCGTTCTCCGAATGCACGACGACGGTGACGCCGGGCGGGATGTGGTTGGGCACGAGAGTGGGCATCCCGATGCCGAGGTTGACGTATTGGCCGTCCTCGAATTCGGCCGCCACCCGCGCCGCCAAACCCTCTCTGCTCCAACTCATCCCCGCACCGTCAGCTTCTCGATCGGCTTGACCGGGTCGGGCACATGAACGACCCGTTGCACGAAGACGCCCGGGGTATGAACCGCCGCGGGGTCGATCTCTCCCGGCTCGACGAGGTGCTCAACCTCGGCGATGGTGATGGTGCCAGCCCGCGCGCAGTCGGGGTTGAAGTTGGCAGCGGCCCGGCGGTAGACGAGGTTGCCGTGCCGGTCGCCCTGCCAGGCGTGCACTAGCGCGAAGTCGGTGCGGATGGCCCGTTCCAGGACATAGGTGACGCCGTCGAATTCCCGGGTCTCCTTCGGCGGCGACACCACGGCCACCCCGCCCGAGGCGCCGTAGCGCCACGGCAGCCCACCGTCGGCGACGGGGGTCCCGACGCCGGCCGGGGTGTAGAAGGCCGGGATTCCCATCCCGCCGGCGCGCAGTCGCTCCGCGAGCGTGCCCTGCGGAGTGAGCTCCACTTCGAGCTCACCCGCGAGGAACTGGCGGGCGAACTCCTTGTTGTCCCCGACGTAGGAGGCGACGGCCCGGCGAATCCGCTTGTGCTCCAACAGGTGAACCAGCCCGACGCCGTTTCCGCCGCAGTTGTTGGACACCGTCTCCAAGTCACGCACGCCGGTGGTCACCAGCGCGGCGATCAGCGCCTCGGGGATGCCGCAGAACCCGAAGCCCCCCACCGCCAGGGAGGATCCGTCGGTTATGTCGGCAACCGCCTCGGCGGCCGTCGCCACCACCTTGTCCATCGCCGCAGCACCCTCCTTGCCGTCGAGCGGGGTTTTGAGTTAATGCTCATTAACTCGCCGCCGAGAATACCATCGCCGACCCCACCGGTCCAGAAACGCCGTCCCGGCACCGTACCGTCCGTTGTCGCAGGTTAATCGTGAATAACTCGTGCTAAGTTAGTGACGATTAACCAACTGGACCGGGGGTTCGCGATGACAACGTCCACCTCCGACGGGCCGCCCGGCCCTCCCGACGCCCCGAAGCGTCGCAGCCAGCTCAAATCCGACCGGCGCCTGCAGCTGCTCTCGGCCGCCGAGCGGCTGTTCGCCGAGCGCGGCTTCCTCGCCGTGCGGCTGGAAGACATCGGTGCCGCCGCCGGCGTCAGCGGGCCGGCGATCTACCGGCACTTCCCCAACAAGGAGTCGTTGCTGGTCGAACTGCTGGTGGGCATCAGCGCGCGGTTGCTCGCCGGCGCCCGCGATGTCCGGGCCCGCAATTCCGACGCTGCCGCGGCGCTGGACGGATTGATCGACTTCCATCTGGACTTCGCGCTCGGCGAGCCGGACCTGATCCGCATCCAGGACCGCGACCTCGCGCACCTGCCCGAGGCGGCCGAAAAGCAGGTGCGCAAAGCGCAACGCCAGTACGTCGAGGTGTGGGTGGGCGTGCTGCGCGAACTGAACCCCGACCTGGCCGAGGCCGATGCCCGGCTGACCGCCCACGCGGTGTTCGGCCTGCTGAACTCGACGCCGTACAGCATGAAATCGCCGGATGCCTCGCGCGGCAAACCCGCCCGCGCCGCACGATCCCGCGCCGTCATGCGAGCGATGACGATCGCCGCGCTCGCCGCCGGCGGCGATTGCCCCTGAGTCCCCGCCATGAGGTGATTCGCCGTTCCTGCGTTCGACGCAGGTACTCTGCATTCCATGAGGTGGACATGAACGATTCACGTCCCACCGACCGGTTCAGTCCGTCTCTGCCGGGATCGGGGCAGCAGGGCCCGTGGTACCCGCCGCCGGCTGATCCGGCCTACGCCGATCAGACGCCCTACGCGCCCGCCTATGGCGGGCAGGCCCCGCCGTGGGCAAACGACACCAACACCACCAAACAACTGCCGGCGTACTGGCAACACGAGCTTCCCCCGTCGGGCCAACTGCCTCACCCGGGCCTGGCTCCCCCGCAGCCGGAGGGTCCGAAACCGCCACCGCGTTGGCTGTGGATCGTCGCCGGCGCGGCCGTGCTGCTGGTGGTCGCCTTGGTCGTCGCCCTGGTGCTGGTGAACGACGCGATCAAGACGCAGACCGCCGTACCGCCGCTGCCCGCCATGCCCGAGACGACTCCGACCATGCCGAGCCCGTCGACGCGCCCATCCCAGCCGCGCATCCCAGCCCCGGTGCCCCCGACCGGCGGCTCGCCGGCGCCCAGCGAGTCACCCGGCCCGGCCGGGATGCAAGACATCGTCTACAGCGTGGCCGGCGAGGGCCGGGCGATCAGCATCATGTACATCGACACCGGGGACCTCATCCAGACCGAATTCAACGTCGCGTTGCCCTGGAGCAAAGAGGTCAGCCTGCCCAACACCGCCGCGCACCCGGCCAACGTCACCATCGTCAACATCGGCCACAACGTCACCTGCTCGGTCACCGTCAACGGGGTGCAGATGAGCAAGCGCGTCGGCGCAGGCCTGACGATCTGCGACGCCAGGGGCTGAGCGCCTACGTCGGTTCGGCCGCGAGGGCACCGCGCGCCGGAACCCGAACCGCCAGCATGGCGAGCAGTCCGGCGATCAGCACCAGCGAGATGCCGCCCAGGCCGGCGCGCACGGCGCCGAATATGTCCACGAACACGGAGAACAACCACGGCGCGACGAAGGCCACCGCCCGCCCGGTCATGGTGTACAGGCCGAAGGCGACGCCTTCCCGCCCGTGCTTGGCCATCTGCAGCAGCAGTGCGCGTGAGGACGACTGCGACGGCCCGATGAACATGCACAGCAGCAGACCGCATGTCCAGAAGGCCACCGAACCCGACAGCAGCATCAGCGTGAGGCCCAGAACAACGATCGCGGCCAGCGACCCCACGATGACGGGCTTCGACCCGATCCGGTGATCGACGAACCCGCCCAACACCGCGCCCACCGCCGCGACCACGCTGGCCACCACTCCGAAGATGAGCACGTCGCCCTGGGAGATGCCGTAGACGTTGACGCCGAGCACGGCGCCGAAAGCGAAGATCGCCGCCAGCCCGTCCCGGAACAGCGCGCTCGCGAAGAGGAAGTAGACCAGGTTGCGGTCGCGCCGCCATTCGGCGGATACCTCGGTGAACAGCTTGCGGTAGCCGCCGAGCATGCTGGTCGGCTCGTGCACCTCGGCCGAGTCGGGAAGCCGGTGCGCGACGAACAGCAATGGCAGGGCAAAGATCGCCAGCCACGCCGCCGCGACCAGCATCGCCTCCCGGACGTAGAGGCCGTCGTGGAGAGGCACCCGCAGCAGCCCCCGCGTCGCGTGCGGACCCGAGCCCGAGCCGGAGATGAATCCGCTGTAGACCACCAGCAGCAGCAGGACGCTGCCGACGTAGCCCGCGGCCCAGCCCAATCCGGAGATCCGGCCGGCGGTCTGCGGCGTCGAAAGTTGGCGCAGCATCGCGTTATACGGGACGCTGGCCAGGTCACCGCACGCCGCCGTCGCGCCCATCAGCACCAGCCCCACCCACAGGTAGCCGGGGCGGTCGTGGACGAAGAACATCCCACAGGTGAGCGCAACGGCCAGCGCGGTCAGCACGCTCAGAGCCACGCGCCTGCGATGCGGTGACTCCACCCAGACGCCGACTGCGGGCGCCAGCAGCGCGACGGTCAACCCGGCGATCGCCGCCGCGCGCCCCAGCCAACTCGCCGGCGTGGTGCCGCCGGAGATGCCCACCCCCACGCTGCTGGTCAGGTACACGGCGAAGACGAAGGTCGCCACGATCGCATTCAGGCCGGTGGATCCGCAGTCCCACAGCGCCCACGCCACCACTCGGGATGGCACGGGCGTGAGGGAACGCGACGACGGCTGGCCCATGCCGGGCAGCCTATTGCTTCCGCAGTCGACCCGCCGCGCCCGGCTTCGCCGCGCTCGCGATCGCTGCGATGTGTTCCGCAGTCGACCCGCCGCGCCCGGCTTCGCCGCGGCGGCTGTCTACGATTGGCTCATGCCGATCCCCGCTCCCAGCCCGGACGCGCGCGCCGTCGTCACCGGCGCTTCGCAGAACATCGGCGAAGCGCTGGCCACTGAACTGGCCGCCCGCGGCCATAGCCTGATCGTCACCGCCCGGCGGGAAGACCTGCTCAACGCGCTCGCCGCCCACCTGAGCGACAAGTACCGCGTCGCGGTCGACGTGCGCCCCGCGGACCTGGCCGACCCCGGCGAACGGGCGAAGCTGTGCGACGAACTGGCCGCCCGGCCCATCTCGATCCTGTGCGCCAACGCCGGTACCGCGACCTTCGGTCCGGTGGCGACGCTGGACCCGGCGGTCGAGAAGGCCCAGCTGCAGCTGAATGTGCTGGGGGTGCACGACCTCACACTCGCGGTGCTGCCCGGCATGGTCGAGCGCAGGGCCGGCGGCATCCTGATTTCCGGCTCGGCTGCGGGCAATTCGCCGATCCCCTACAACGCAACCTATGCGGCCAGCAAGGCGTTCGCGAACACCTTCAGCGAGTCGCTGCGCGGCGAACTGCGCAACTCGGGTGTCCACGTCACGCTGCTGGCGCCGGGACCGGTGCGCACCGATCTCCCCGATGACGCCGAACGGTCGCTGGTCGAACGGCTGGTGCCGGACTTCCTGTGGATCTCGACCGAGCACACCGCCAAGCTGTCGCTGGATGCCTTGGCGCGCAACAAGATGCGGGTGGTTCCGGGCCTGACGTCCAAGGCGATGTCGGTGGCCAGCGGGTACGCCCCCCGCGCGATCGTCGCGCCAATAGTGGGCAGCTTCTACAAGAAGCTCGGCGGCGGGTAAGGGTCAGCGGCGGCGGCGGCCTCGGCCGGTGCCGAACAGGTTCTTCGTAATCTCGCGTATTGCCGTGTTGATGCCGCTTTTCACGGTGGGGTTGTTCAGTACCTCCTCCCACACCGCGGGCCCCTTGGGCTCCGCAGGAGCCGGCATCGGCGGTGGCGGCTCGTTGCGCGGCACCGGCGGGTACTCCGACTGGGCCTGCGGTGGCTGCGGCGCACCGGCTTGTCCGTCCCGCGGACCGGCCTGAGGCTGCGCCGGTCGTTGAACCGTTTGACCGTACTTCGCCTGCAGCGGACTGTCTTTCGCCGCCCGCGCGATCGCGTCGTCACCGATGGAAGCCATCAACGAGCGCGGCACCCGCATGCGGGTCCACGCGACGGGTGTGGGCGCGCCCTTCTCCGACAGCACCGTGACGACGGCCTCCCCGATGCCCAGCGACGTCAACGCCGATTCCAGGTCGTACACATCGGTTTTCGGATAGGTCCGCACCGTCTTGGCCAACGCCTGCTGGTCGTCGGGGGTGAATGCCCGCAGCGCGTGCTGGATTCGGGCACCCAGCTGGGAGAGCACATCGTTGGGCAGGTCGGTGGGCAACTGCGTGCAGAAGAACACCCCGACGCCCTTGGAGCGGATCAGCTTGACTGTTTGCTCGACTTGCTCCAGGAACGCCTTGGACGCGTCGGCGAACAACAGGTGCGCCTCGTCGAAGAAGAAGACCAACTTGGGCTTGTCGACGTCACCGACTTCGGGCAGCACGGCGAACAAGTCGGCGAGCACCCACATCAGGAACGTGGAGAAGATGACCGGACGCAGCGACTGACCGCTGAACTCGAGCAGCGAAATGATGCCGTGGCCCTGGTCGTCGACGCGCAGCAAGTCCTGGGGGTCGAGCTTCGGCTCACCGAAAAACGTGTCGCCGCCCTCGCCGGCGAGGTTGACCAGCGCCCGCAGGATGACGCCCGCCGTCGTTGGCGAAACACCGCCCAGGTCTTTCAGGTCGGCCTTGCCCTCGTCGCTCGCCAGGTGGCTGATGACGGCGCGGAGGTCACCCAGGGTGACCAGCGGACGGTTGGCCTGCTGAGCCCAGTGGAAGATCAGTCCCAGCGTCGACTCTTGAGTGGCGTTGAGCCCCAGCACTTTCGACAACAGAACCGGACCGAAGCTGGCAACGGTCGCGCGGACCGGGACGCCAACCCCGCCGGTGCCCAGCGACAAGAATTCGACCGGGAATCCGGTCGCCGCCCAGTCGTCACCCGTGTCTTTGGCCCGCGCCGCGGTCTTGTCGTTGGCCTCCCCCGGCCGGGCCAGACCCGACAGGTCGCCCTTGACGTCGGCCATCATCACCGCAACGCCCGCCGCGCTGAGTTGTTCGGCGATCAGCTGCAGCGTCTTGGTCTTGCCGGTTCCGGTCGCACCGGCCACCAGGCCGTGCCGGTTGATCGTGGCCAGCGGGATGCGAATCTGCGCCGTCGGGTCGACGGCGCCGTCGACAACGACGGTGCCCAGTGCGAGTGCCTGTCCGTCCACGGCGTACCCGTTGGCAATCCGGCGCGCGGGTGTTCCCGCGGATTCGGTGCTCATCGTGCTGCGCCCCCGTTCCCAGTGGTTCGGCATGCGGTCCGGCAACGCTCACCCTACTTCTCCGCGGGATTGGGGGGCGAAGGGCAACGTAAGCGCCACCTGGGCCTAGTGTGAGCGCTGTGCGAGACGAGTTGGTGTGGATCGACTGCGAGATGACCGGGCTGGATCTCGGGTCGGACAAGCTGATCGAGATCGCGGCCCTGGTCACCGACGCCGATCTGAACATCTTGGGGGACGGCGTCGACGTGGTGATCCACGCCGACGAGGCCGCGCTGTCGTCGATGATCGACGTCGTCACCGAAATGCACACGCGTTCAGGGTTGATCGACGAGGTGAGGGCGTCCCCCGTCGACCTGGCGACCGCCGAGGCCATGGTGCTCGATTACGTCGGCAAGCACGTCAAGCAACCCAAGACTGCGCCGCTGGCGGGCAATTCCATCGCCACCGACCGCGCGTTCATCGCCCGCGACATGCCCGCGCTGGACTCGTTCCTGCATTACCGGATGATCGACGTGAGCTCCATCAAGGAACTCTGCCGGCGCTGGTATCCCCGCATCTACTTCGGCCAGCCCGTCAAGGGGCTCGCCCACCGGGCGCTGGCCGACATTCATGAATCCATCCGCGAGCTGCGGTATTACCGCCGGACCGCGTTCGTCGCCCCGCCGGGGCCGTCTACCAGCGAGATCGAGGCCGTCGTCGCCGATCTGGACGGCGGAAAGGGCACACCGGGACCAATCGATTCGGCCCCCGAGCCACCGACGGGCTAGTATCGACGTCGCCGCTCGTTGGCCGAAAGGCCGGATGGCGGCGATGGTGGCTGTAGTTCAGCTGGTAGAGCACCAGGTTGTGATCCTGGGTGTCGCGGGTTCGAGTCCCGTCAGCCACCCCACAGGTCAGAGGCGGTATCTAGCCCCTCTGACCTTTTGCTTTGCGAGGGCCCCGTGCGATTAGCGTGCGACTCGCCCCAAAAACTGGGCGAATTACACTCACGATAGATAGAAAACCTATATCTGCAGTTCAGCCGCCGTGCCGAAAATTAGTGACCATCGACTCCGACAATCTTGCGGTTGTCCGTGGTCATGATTACGGCATGAAGCACCACGAGACGACGCTGCCGGCACAGCCGACCATGCAGCAGGCGGCCGAACACTTCGGCGTTGATATCAAAACGATTCGGCGATGGATTGCGGCCGGGCACTTGACCGCTCATCGCATAGGGCCGCGACTGATCCGGGTCGACCGGGCATCCATTCTCAAGCTAGGCAGCCCGATCGGCGGACGGTGTTGAAGTAGAGAAGCACGTCAGCGCTTAGCCGAAATCGTGAGTTTGGCTAACAATCGTGAGTGTAATCGAATCGATGGATTTAATGCGCTCAGAGCGCACCCCATTTGATAGGCTGAAGCTATGCGGAACGTTCTCTGTCGAACGTTCCGCATAGCCCTTTGGGTCACCCCCATTTGTGGCATGTCTGCCACAACTACTTTAGCGTTACCTTTACTAGAATCGACCTACATTGACTAACTTCTATGCGGTCCCGTCGCGTTAGCATCACTGGCTTCGAAGAAGCATTGAGATGGGAAGTGAACGAGGCGGGCGTTATTTACAGGCAGCGCCACCGACAACCCATCACCAATCTGATCCATTACCTGCCAACAGTAGATGTCGGGCCCACCTACGCAGGCCCGGTTCCGCCGCCAGGGTGCGCCGCGGATTGTCCAGGCTGCAGAGGCGACGGCGCCAAGCACAAGCCCAGCACTCTGCGTCTCGTTGAGGAGATCGTGTGCTACCAGTTCCACGGCGCCCCATCGAGCTGGAACGCTTGCCGCGTAGTGCATCACGACGGGGACGATGGGAACTGCAGTGCCGGTAATCTGTCGTGGATCGCAGACGCGGAGTATCTGCAGCGGCAGGACGAGCTTGTGTATCGCAGGTTCATGCGACCGTCCAACCTGCCGCCCTCGCGCGCCAAAGGAATAGCTGGCAGCAGCGGCCTCCTCGTGGCTCACAAGGTGGGCAACTCCGAGCCGCTCTTTACCGGTTCATCGAACGTCCCCGGCCACCTACCGACCCGCTCCGAAAGAATTGCATGACCACTATTAACTACAATGAGCGCACTAAGCGCCGTGTAAGTGCTCCAGTACACCTCTACCCTGCCAGCGTTGAGGTACTGGTCGATAATAACCCACCCGAGGGTCTAGAGCCTGTCATTGCCTTGCAATTCGAACACCCCTCGGGCCCGATAATTACGCCCCTCACCTACGAATGCGCAAAGCAAACGGCGTACATGATGCTGCAAACCCTCCTTGCCGTGGCTCCGCAAATGCTTCTCGGTGAGTGAAACGTGGAAAAGGTTACTATTTCCGACCCCCACCGGATTGAAATGAGCGCGTCGCGAATGAGCGATGGCCGGGTCATCGTGCACACGCCGGGCCGGCCTCCCTTGTTCTTCTCGGTTGCGGAGTGTGAGCGGCTGGCCGCCTTTGCCGGCAACAAGCCCCGCCTGATGCGCTTCACTGCCGATGGCGCCTAGCGGCTGCCCACTAAGCATTCCGCCGCCGCCCTGGTGGGGTTCCCCTCTAGCGCCTATCGAGCACGACTCACCCGCCTACAACGGGCTACCCGGGATGGCTGGCAGCTTCCCCGGACAAACGGGCGGCGACCAACGCCGCTATCTAGCCCTTGAGATGAGGGGACGCTGCTCGATGTGCGGAATTTCAATGCCCCGTGGTAAGCCCGTTTACGGGATCTTTAACTGCGCCGAAGGCCGGGACGCGTTGAGCGAGGCTGAAAAGCATCCCGGCGGCGTTTATGTCCGTTTCTCGCACCCGGGCAGCATGCATCGGTCATGCGCGATCTACAGCGCCATGGTTTGCCCATACCTGCGGCATCGTCGCGCACGGCGCCACCGCCTGCGGCCATGGGAGATCAGGCGCGGCCGGGCCGAGGTCTTGGGCTTCGATCATCGCGGCATCGGATTCTTTACCGAGACGCCGACGAACGCTAGCGATAACCGCGCGTGGGCCTACTTCGGACTCGCCGAGAGCATCCCGTACGGGAGCTGGCGGGAGCTTTGGCCCCTCTATGACGACGCCATCGCGGCCGACGGCAAGATCATCGACTACTCCTCCCGGCTGCACTGGACTGACTCTCAAGAGGACCAAAACCGCCTGGCCTACTTGTCGAGCGTGGACCGGGCGACGGTAGCCCGCATGCGGGCAACGGCTACAACGGCGATGGGCGGCTATGTCTACCGGCTGGCTGTCCTCGCATGACGACGAAGCCCAGCGGCTGCCCGGCGCACAACGACTTCCCCGAACCCCCATGGATGAAGGATCTTCCGCGCCTCGCGGCTGACCCGGAACCCGGCTATCACCGGCCGCCCACTTTTCAGCAGCTCGGGGGCGCCCCTGGCGCTGTCCCCGGGCATACGCCAAGCTGCCTGAAACGTTCCCTGGCGTTAGGGCTGCGCTTCCGCTGTTGGGCATGCGGATGCCGCATCTCAGGGCCGCTGCGCCACACCATCTTTCATTCGTCCCCGGAAGAACAGTCTGGCGACGAATTTCCCGGCGGCCTGTTTACGAGCCAGCTTGGCTCGATGCACCGTAGCTGCGTGATTTACGCGGCGGCGGTGTGCCCATTTCTGCGCCACCCGTCAGCGAAGCGGCACTATGGCCGTGGCCGCGGGAACAGGCGCGGGAACGCCCAAATCGTCGCCTTCCGCCGCTACGGGTTAGCCCACTACGACGAGCCCTTGGGGTGGTATGACGACGAAGTCGGCGCCCACTGGAATTGGGCGTACACGGGCCTAGCGGGACGCACCGCATACGGCTCGTACACAGAGCTTCAGGAGGACTACCGCGAGGCGCTTGACGCGGACGCAAAGACCATCGATGTATCTACGCGACTGTATTGGGGCGCTGACGATCGAGACAGGATCCGGCTCGCACAGACAGATCAAAGAGATCAGCTGGCCCTCGCGCATCTGCGGAGGACTGCTTGGGTCACCGCCCGATCCGCCGGCCCCGACGGCTACTGGGTGTCGTGGTTATGACGTGCCCACTTTTGCCGAATGTGCTTGTGCCGTATAGCCGTTGGGGCACCAAGCGCATTAGCAGCGGTCATCTTTATGATGAATGAGAGCCGTTGCACCCCTTGATGATTGGCAACCGCGAGATTGGCTGTCTGCCAAGGAATTCCGACCGTGGGGGGGTGGTGGAGAATCCCTAGCGCAGGCGGCCCTCCGCGACCGTCCCGCCGCCGTCTTGCGTGCGCAAGAGAGGCGCGACCACTTTTTTGCAGCGCGAGCAGGGGAAATGGAGATCATTGAGTGATTTGACGCCTCCGCGCCCCATGACTTCGGTGGCGCGAGAAATATTCGACCGCCATGCTAAAAGAATATCCGCGGAGGGCCGCTGGGGTGCGGTCGATCACGACATGCTGGCCGCCTATGCCGAGGCCTGCGAGATTTATTTGGCATGCAAGGAGGCCGTTGATGAGTACGGCGTCCTCATTCCGGGTCGGACGACTTCGAGCGAGCGGGTGAAAAACCCTGCGCTGGTGCCGTTGAACCAGGCCCGGGAAGCGATGCGCCGCCTTGCGCTCACTGTCCCTCTGGTGGATCACAAGGCCGCTGGCGAGCGCGCCGACTGGGATCGATTTTTGGAGGAGATTTCGTGAGCAACCATGAACACGAGGACGCGATTCTTGAGTGGCTGGATCAGTGGGTGGGCCGCAGTGATGCCGTCGCCCGCCGCTATGCGAGGGCTGCCGCGAAGTGGTCTTTGCTGCGTTTGAAGCGGTATCGGGGGGAAGCCGGCGAGGCCGAGGAGCGCCAGTACGCGGTGTTGACCGCGTTGGTGCGGAAGCTGAGCGGCGAGTTGGGGATGCGCCTGTGCACCGAGGGGGAGCCTAGGGAGGCGCGGATCGGGGACAAGGTGGTTTACGACGTGAATCCGGTGCCGGGTATCACGACCAGCACCGGGCACCTCCCGTGTGACCGCGGGGCTTACATCATTGGCGATACGTGGCAGGACGCGGTTGCGGTGTTCCACGGGCTGTGTAACTGGCAGCAGGGCGATCAAAGTGCGAGTAGCTCACGTGGCCGCTAACGCTGCTGGGATTGGTCATCGGTTTTCTCGCCTGATGCTCGCCGTGCTCGAAGGCCATCCTGTCGACCCGAACGAGGTCCTGGTGGCTGCTGAGGCGTTTTTGTGTGCCGCGCAGGATGGTGACCCCACCAGCTTGTCTCTGTGCCGCGAAATGGGTTATAGGGCTATGGATTGGGCCGTTTTCGGCCGCCCCGAACTTTATGCCGAACTGCGACGGGCCGTGAGAATTTTTTCCATGTTCAACCAATTGAGACTTCGGTAACATCACCCTCACCCAACGAGGGGAGTGGTCATGTCGATTCGCGCTCTCATCCTTGCCGCTCTGCTGGCGCTTACTACTGTCACCACATCTGGCTGCCTTCCCGCCTGTACCCCGGGTGCTGGGGGCTATGTGAATCCGTATAGCTGCGCAGCCTAGAACGATGAAACGACCCGCTCGCCCCGGTTAAGGGATACCGGGCACGGGGGCGTCAATCTGACGCCCCTTCCCAAGAACTTCGGTGATCAGTGTCGATCACCTTTGGCCGAGTTTTTAGCCCGCTCGCCGCTCACCTAGGCCGCCTCCCCCCGGGAGCCCGCTGTTTGGTGACCCATGACCCGGCTGTGAAATGACGCCGACTGACCGCACCCTTGTGGTCCCGTCAGATGTAAGAAATTCCATCTGAAATAGAAAGAACATTTAGGTGAGTGCTATCTCACGAAATTTGATAAATCAAAAAGCCGAGCTTGAGGTACGCAAAAGCGACCTTAAGAGGCGTTATGGCGAATTTGAACGAAAGGGTTGGCCCGCCGCGAGCGATCCCATCCTTAAGGCGTTCGACCGCGATCTAGAGCGCTGGTTTGCCGATGCCGAGGCATACAAGTCGGACCGTGAACGCCAGGATGCGGGCAATGACTTTGTCGGCAAGATGACCAATTGGGGCGACATCCCCAATCCCGGGTTCGCTAAAAACATTGAAGGAAATAATCACAACATGAGCGACAGGCTCAGCGCCGCAAAATTTGTCGGTGTCGACGGGCGCGTCATCGAAACAAAGGGCGCGCAACTTTCCCCGCTGAATGTTGACGACAACGCCGTAAAGGCGATGGATCAGCATCACCGCACCGGCCTGCCGGTGAACGTCAAGGGTATGACTGCCGCTCAGGGCAGTGTCGGTTTGAAGACTCTTGACGCCTCGATGCCGACTATGACCGGCCTGATCCCCGCGCAGCTGCTGCCTGGGATCGTTGAGCGTGTCTGGCCTTTCCGCATCGCGGATCATCTTCCCTCCATCGGGGGGGACGCGGCACAGTTCACGTACATCAAGGACACGACTTCCGCTGCGGCGCAGGCTGCCGTGGTAGGTGAAGGCCAGGTCAAACCTACTGTCGACGTGGCCCTGACCGCCGTCACTGCCGCCTATGCCAAGATCGCCGGTAAAGCCATCTTCACCCGTGAGCAATCCGACTATCCTGCGGCGTTCTCCTATCTGATTAATCAGCTACAGAAGAATGTTATTTCGGCCGAAAATCACCAAATTTTGTATGGTGACGGCTCGACTAATTCTGACGGTTCGGTCAACATGATCGGGCTTAAGAACCTGTCGGGTATTTTGACGGCAACTGCTACAACTCCTACTAGCCCCCGCAGCTATTTGGATAACATCCTGGCGGCGATCGATAGTATGAATACGGGCGCGGCCCTGGCGCAACCTAACCTGATGCTGACCCACCCGAGCACTTACCATGCGTTAGTCCAGCAGCTGGACGGGTTGAATCGCTCGCTGTTGGCCCCTGACCCGTCGCGTTCGCCGCTGACGGAGATTTACGGGGTCGAAGTCAGGCTCAGTACGGACGTGACAGCCGGCGACTGTTTCTTCATTGACAGTACGAAACTCGGCTATCTGGTAATTCGAGAGGCCATGAACATTATCACTGGCACGAATGCGGATGACCTGGCGCGTAACCAGAACACCTGGATTGCGGAGCTTCGCGAGGGGCCTGCTTGGGTGCGGGCGAGTGCTGCGTTTTATTTGACTGGGCTGCCGACTTCGGTCGCTGTCTAGTCAGATGTTGCACAACTATCAAGGGCCGTTCCCCGTTCGGGGGCTCGTGGACCTCGGGCCATATTGTGGTGCCGTCGAGTATGTGCGGACCGTTGAACCCGAGGGCGAGTCCTCGGGTTTGATTTTTGTCCGTGATGACGATGTGGAGGATGGGCGTCGGCGTGGCCGGCGCCCCATTCCGCCCGAATGAGTGAATGACTGTTCCTGGGGGTGAGTAAGCACCCCTAGGAAATCCGGTAGCGGACTCTTCACCCCGCGTGACCGGTATGCGATGGTGGTCGTTTTGCCTTTCCATCGCTGGGTCTGTGATGGGACTTTTTACGGGTTTTAGGCATATTGTCCCGTTACTCCTTGCCCATTGCAGCCCCGGGCCGGGGGATGTGTTACCTCATCCGCATCCTCCGGCCCGCCCCCAAGTTTTCAATTTTTCGTCTGCGCGCCCCCTCTGGCCCGGCTGCTGCGCGGCGAAATAGGCCGGGCGGTGTCCGCTGCTGTGCGCCGCCCGGCCCCCCCAAAAAAACGCCGGGCCGCCCCCGGAGAGTAGGGGCGACCCGATCACCTATTCAGACGTGGGCCCGTCCGCGTCGGTTCCGAGAAAAAAGAGAAAGGCCCCCAGCCATCCGGGACTGGGGGCCTTCTTGAGGGCTTCAGCTACTTACCTCTCTTCTTCTTGGCGGCATCCGCTAGGGCACTAGCAGCAATCTCCTTAGCCTTCTTGCTCGACTTGGGGTTGGCCAGCACCCTGCCGGCATCACTCGCGACCTTCTTCGATGTGGTCATCTCGCACTTCCCTGATCTCGTGTGCCCGACTTCCCCGTCGGGGGGTGTCCACGATGGACGCCCAATACGAATCTAGGTCCGGACATCGACATCCTTGGTCCGCGACACGCCGAAGGAATGGAAATGCCGCCGACCGTTATCAAGCTCCAGCATGATGCCCCTGAAGTGTGTCTTGGGTGAGCCCGGCCGCGCGGACTGAGTAGTCAATGAAACCACTCCCCGACGGACAAGAGCGGCGGCTGCGGCCAGATCGTTCGACATGGAAGGCGCGAACATGGACGACGACCTACCCAGGCCGGCACGGGTCGCGATTTCGGTTGTCTCGCCCGAAGGCGAACTCGTAGAGATCGCTTTCATCTTTACAAACATTGTTCGGCGCGACACGGCAGATTTCCGCCAAGAACTTGAGAACCTAGTGAACTCGCTTGCCGAAAGCGCTTCGGATACTAAGCCTTTCATTACAGAGCAGGAAACTCCTTACCCCGGCGGCGGCCTCGCCCAATACGGCATCCATTTCTTGGTGGGGTTGCCGATGGCGCTTGCCGGTGCTGGCATTTACGACCTTTTGAAGAACCTGTCGAATCGGTTCTCGACTGGCGGGTCAACACCCGCCAGAGAACAACTGCTGATGGAAAACGCAAACCCCATGGCGCTGGGAGCAATCGAGCAAGCGTTTGGAGTGACACGGGATGACTTGAGGCCGGTCATCACGGACGTCCAGGGCGAACACGCCAAGCTTGTTTACCAGGCGAAAGACGGATCGACCTTCACCGTGAACATGGAAATGACTGACAAGTGTGCAGTCACCGGTATCACCAAGAGTTGGCCCCAGACTGAGAGCGGCGGCGAGTCATAGCCGTCCCACACTCACCGTCTACCCGCTGCTCACTACATGGGCCGGCCTGGTGAGCCAAGCTGGGTGCCTTTATGGGCGCACCGAGCGCTGCCGGGGCAGGCCAGCCATCAGGTGTCCGCATTCACATCGCAGTACACCAGCGTCCACTCGCCGATCGTCCCCCTCGGGACCTCCGACAACTTCTGTCTTAACGACTCGGCAGCGCGCCCGTACATCATGGTGCGCCCGTACTCGTTCCCGCATTCTCGACACGGCCTGTCGAAAATCCCGTGGTCATGGTCAAACGGCTTGATTCGTCCATGTTCGATGACCTGGGGCTCGACACCCGGGCTGGTCTGCCACAGTTGGGTAATTGGGTGAAGGTGCTTGTCGCACTTCAGGTTCAGGCGCGCGTCCAGAGCTTGGACTCCATCGTCGGAGAGGTCATAATTCATTTGTCGGCTCTCCCTTATCTCGCGAACTGAGGGCAGTAGGCCCGAAGCGCTTGGTTCACAACTAGTGCCGCCTGCCAGGGCGCTAGCGATGGACTCTTGGCCAAGGTGCCGCTGACGTATGGCTCGATACTTCCGCCGTTGGCCAGATCCCGACACATCGCCCGGGCTTCGGAGTCGACGGTGGCCGGGGAATCGGTTGGGTGTAGGCCATTCCCGCCCTGCGTCTGCGGCCTGTCGCTTCTCAGCGCTTGGGTGAACTGCTGGTGTGCCGCAGGGGGCGGGGCCTCCACGGGTGGTGCTGGTTGCGCCGCATGCTGAGGCACCTCCCTTTGCGCTGCGGGTGGCGGTGGGGCAAGTTTCGACGGCACCGGGAATGGCCCAATCTGCGGGGGCGGTACAAATGTCTGCGCGGGGCTGGGCGGCCGGGCCGTCGGGAAATGCAGGTTGGCTCTCTCCCCGATCACATAGGCGCCGAGGCCGATCCCGCACACCACCACGCTGGACAGCAGGATCATCAGCGCCGCGGGCAGTGGGCGCCGGTCTGAGTCGTCCAGGTCATCCGCGTCGTCACTCTCGGTCCACGCCAGTACGCGCTCTGTGTCTGCTAGCGGGCCCGCGGGCGCTTCCGCTGCCTGCGTGTCGTCGGTCATGGCGCTATGCCACCACCCTCGGCACCTCGCGGAACCCGTGGTTCTTCATTTGGGTAGCCAGCTCGGCCTTTACGGCCGCCTGCCCTTCGGCAACCAAGTCCGACAGCCCGCGGATGAGTTCCTCCGCTTGGGCGAAGCTCAGCAGCTCGTACCCGACGGCGATCCCCCAGTCGAGCACCTCGCCGTGCGGATATGCGGCTTGTCGGCCTTCGATGCGCGCCTCGATGCCGCTGACGCGGATCGACTTGCCGCGGAAGGTGCGCGTGACGGTCTCCTTGTTGACCTGCCATTCGCCGACGTCGAGTGCGCCGGCCGGAAAGGGCACGGGGGTTGCGTCCATGGTTGTCTCCGTTCGTAGGCCCCGGTTGCGCATGTGTGCAACAACGATAGATCCATGTTAGCCGATGCGACCCGCTGCTGTCGAGTGCGATCTTACGAATCACGCTGTGCTGTAAGGAATTTGCACCGATTCGGAGTGTCATCCGTACGGCTACAGTACGGTCTAAATCCTTTGCTGCCGTACAGTAGCCGTACGGCAAGAGCCCAATTGTTGTGGCGCTGCCGCCTAGACCACGCCCGAGCCGAAACCCGCTAGCTCCGAGAGCTTTTCAGCGATCGCGGCATCTCTCTCCTTCGCCGCAATTTGATAACGCATCGACATCGCGGGCGTTGTGTGGCCAATTCGAGCCATTAGCTCTTTGGTGGTCGCGCCCGCCTGCGCAGCCAACGTCGCCCCGACATGCCGAAGGTCATGGACCCTCATGTCGGGCTTGCCCACCTTCGCAAAACCGTTCTTGAGCGTCTTGGTGAAAGCCGTCTTTGACAGGCGACGGCCCCTGGTCGTGGTGAACACGAATGATTCAGGCCCCTTGCCCGTGTGCTCCTTCATGTGCGCCCGCAGCGCTGCGGCGACATGCGGGGGGACCGTAACGTTCCGCACGCCAGCATCCGTCTTGGGTTTGCCCACTACAAGTTTCCCGTCGACAATCGTGGCCGCCCTGCGAATCCTCAGCACCATACGGTCCTCGCCTACGACGACATCTTTACGGCGCAGCTCGATCAACTCCCCGAACCGCAGCCCGCACCATGCCGCCACTGCCACGGCGGCGCGGTAGGCGACGGGGACGGACTCTGCCACCTTCTCTAGTTCTGCCGGCGTTAGCGCCTGAACGTCGCGCGGCTTCGGCGCCCGCGCGGCGGTCTTAATCTGGCAAGGATTCTCCGTGATCAGCTTGTCCTCGCGGGCGGTGTTGAACATCGCACGTAGGAGCTGGTAGGCGTGCCGATTGCGGGTGGGCGTCTCGGGGAGGCCTACCCACCATGCGCGCACCGTTGCGGGCGTGATGGCCTTGACCATCTCCTCGCCGAACGTCGGCAGTATTCGGCTTTCCAGCAGATCGCGATAGAGCGCCCGCGTCCTCTCGGTTAAGTCGCGGTGTTCAAGCCATCCCTTGGCAAACTCCCCCAATGTGATGCCGCCGAGGGCTTTCACTTCGGCACGGGTGCGGGGCGGGGTCCAGTCGCCTTGGTCGATCAGCTTGCGCTCATCTCGCAGCCAGCCCTCCGCGTCGATCATGGTCGAAAACGTATGCGGGGCTGTGTAACGGCGTCCGTCGTCGTGGACGTAGCTTGCCTGTACATACCCACTGGGCAGCCTGCGCAGATAGCCCCATGACCGCCGCGTCGATTTCTTGCGCGCTCGCGTTGCCATGGGTGCGAGCATACCGTGCGATTAGCGTGCGACAAATGAGTCAGATCAAGACCGTTTACCAGGGGATTTGTCTGCTCGTGTCCGAATGGTTTGCTGGCAGGAAATATGCTTTGAAGTGCGCAAAAGCACTGCTTTGACGCTCAGGTTGTGATCCTGGGTGTCGCGGGTTCGAGTCCCGTCAGCCACCCCAACCGGCAGGGGATGCGTTCCCGCCCAACGCGTCAGGTATTGGCGTTGCCCGCTTTCCACTGCGGCCAGGGGATGTTCCAGTCGCCCAGGCCCTCGGTGCCCGGCAGCGTCGGTCCCACGGTGTTGATCACCTCGACGATGTCGCCGCTCTTGCTGTGGTCGTAGAACCACTCGGCGTTGCTGGGGCTCACGTTCAGGCACCCGTGGCTGGTGTTGGTGTGGCCCTGGGCGCCGACCGACCAGGGTGCCGAGTGCACGAAGACACCGCTATAGGACATCTGGGTGGCCCAGTCGACTTCGGTGCGATATCCGTTGGGCGAGTTGACCGGAACGCCGTAGGTCGACGAATCCATGATGATGTGCTTGAACCGGCCGCCGATGATGTAGAAGCCGTTGTCGGTTGGCGTGCTGTCCTTGCCCATCGACGTCGGCATCGTCTTTACCACTTCGCCGTTGACGCGCACGGTCACGGTCTTGGTGGTGTCGTCGGCGGTCGAGATCACCTCGTCCCCGACGGTGAAGTGCGTCTTGACGTTGTCCTCGCCGAACATCCCGTCACCCAGGTCGACGCCGTAGGTGTTGACCGCCACATCGATGGCCGTCCCTGATTTCCAGAAATGCTCCGGGCGCCAACGCACTTCGCGGTTGTTGAGCCAGTAGAACGCGCCCTCGACGGGCGGGTTGGTGGTGATGGTGATGGCTTTCTGCGCCGCCGCCCGATCGGCGATGTTCTCGTCGAAGCGGATGGCCACCGGCTCGCCGACCCCGACGACGTCACCGTCGCCCGGATAGACGTAGGGCATGGTCAGGTGAGCCGGGGAACTGGTCTGGAAGGTCATCTGCCGATTCGCGGCGCCCCCCATGCCCAGCGCTTTGGCGCTCAAGGTGTAGCGCCTGTTGTAGCCGAGTTGCTCGGTGGTCGACCAGCGCAGACCATCGGGGCTCAACTGACCGCTTATCGACTTGCCGTTCTCGTTGACCACGGTGACCGACGCGAGAACGCCGTCGGCGACACTCACCGTCACAGGCGTATCCACGGTGACGCCGACGGCCCCGTCGGTCACCGACGCGGTGAGCTTGGGGACGAGCAGATCGGCGAATGGAGTGCCCTTGTCGAAGATGACCTTCGCCGGTGCCGCGGTGTGGTCACCGCCGCAGGCAACGCCGAACACAGCAAGCGAAGCGATCGCGGCAGCCAGCCACGACCGTCGTCTGCGCAAAGGCGTCATCAAGTGACCTTCCATGAAAATCGATGTAGTTGGTCACCGCTGACCAGAAACAGTGGATGCATTGTAATGGGTTTTTTCGCGCGCACATGCCGTCCTCGGTGGGTCCCCGAGCGGGTGTCGCGGGCCGGCGATCAGGCCGGTTGGCCGACCGTGTCGCGGCGTTCCGCCTCGACCCGATCGCGCGTCGCGACGGCCTCGACACGCGCGAGCTGAACGATGGCCACCGCGACCACCAGCACGGCCACCGCCAACGCGACCATCCCGGCGCGACCCGCGCTCAACGTCTCGTCGAGCACGCCCACCCCCAGCACCGCCCCGACGACCGGCTGTGCCACCTCCAGCGTGGGCATCGACGCGGTCAGCGGCCCGGCCCGGAACGCCGCCTGGCTCCACACCACCCCGCCCACGATGACCAGGACCGCCGCGTAGAGCTCCGGGGTTCGGATCATCGCCCATCCGCCATCGCCGAGCCGGGCGACGACCTCTTTGGCCAGGACGGCAAAGATGCCCCACAGCGAGCCCGACACGAGCGCGAACAGCACCGCGGCCGCGGCGCCGCCGAGGATGCGGCCCGCAACAACGCAGGCGACCAACAGCGGGCCGAGGGTGACGGCCACCACGGCCCACGTACGAAGCGGCGCGGAGGCATGACCGGCCTGCGGATTGCCGACGACGACGATCACGGTCACCGCGGCGGTGAGCAGACCGGCCCACATCCACTCGGCCCCGGTCACCCTGCGATGGAACAACCGGGCGTTGATCGGCAGCGCGAACAGCAGCGAGAACATCAGCAGCGCCTGTACCAGCAGGACCGATCCCTGACCCAATGCGGCCGCCTGCAACGCGACGCTCCCGGCGAGCAGCAGCGCGCCAAACCACCACCGCCTGTTGCGCAGCAGGGTGGCGAACAGTTCGACGTGGCCAACCGAGCGCTCCTCGATGCAGTGCGCGACGCGTTGCTGCAGCACGTCGCCGCTCGCGACGCACAGCGCCGAGGCCAGTGCCAGCAGGATGGCGATATCCGTCTTGGCGATCAAGGGTTCTCCGTCGACATTGGATACGAGCGCCAATACCGTTGCGGTGCAATACCTTCCGTTAAGTTAGCCACGGTACGTGGCGGCTTTGGTGGGCCACCTCCGGATCGAGGGGCGCTGCGGTTCCGGCGCGTCACCCGCCCAGCGGCGCCGCCCCACCGCGGCGGCGGCGTCTTCACCGGTCTCGGACCGCTGCCGCAGCCACTCCAGCGGTTTGGGCGCCCACCACGTCCACCGGCCGAGCAGGTGGATGAACGCCGGAACCAGGACCATCCGCACCAGGGTGGCGTCGGCCAATACGGCAAGGGTCAGGCCCAGCCCGAGCATTCGCATGAAGGACACGTGCGCCGGTATCAACGCGGCGAACGAGATCGACATCACCAGCGCCGCGGTGGTGACCACCCGCCCGATGCCCGCGATGCCCAATGCCGTGCTGTCGTCCGTGGCGGCGCGGGCCTCCGCGGCGGTCGGCGGCGCTTCCTGGATCGCCTGCGACGCCAGCCAGTATTCGTGGATCCGCGACACCAGGAACACCTCGTAGTCCATCGCCAGCCCGAAGGCGATGCAGAACAACAGCACCGGGATGTTCGCGTTCAACGTCCCGTTGGGCGTGGTCCCCAGCGCACCCAGGTTGCCGTCCTGGAAGATCCACACCATGGCCCCGAACGCGGCCGTCAGCGACAGCAGGTTGCACACGAGCGCCTGCAGCGGCAGCACCGCGCTGCCGGTCAGCAGGAACAGCAGCGTGAACGTGATGAGGGCGATCAGCGCGAACACGACGGGCAACCCCTTGGTGATCGCGCCGACGCTGTCGCGGTTGATCTGGCTCAACCCGGTCATCTCCACCGACCGCCCCGCCGGTCCTCGGACCTTGCGCAGTTGGTCCAGCTGGGTGTTCGAGGCTGGCGAATAAAGCGGTGCGCTGCTGGTCACGGTGAAGAAAGCGCTGCCGTTGGCGGCGCCGGTGGCCGCGGCGGGCGGTCCCACCCGCCGGCCCTCGACGAACGTCCCGGTCGGGGCGGTGACCGCGGACACGTCGGACACCCGCGACAGGGCCGCGGCATAGTGGTCCAGGTCGGCCGGGCCTACACCCTGCGCGTCGGGAACGACAGCGGTGACCCCCGTCCCGAAACCGTTGGCGAAATCGTTGTCGAGCATGTCGGCGACTTGGCGCGCCGAGGCCGACCGGGGCAGCACTCGCTCGTCCGGAAAGCCCCACTTCACGCCCAAAAACGGCACCCCCAGCAACAGCAGTAACGCGACGACGCTGAGGCCGACCGGCAGGGCGTGGCGCAACACGTACCTGGTCGACCGGTACCAGAACTGTTGCTCGAGCGGTTTGTGCGCGTGATCCCGGAACGACCGCTGCCCGTGCAGGATGCGATGCAGCAGTGGGCGCGCGTCCAGCGCGTCCAGCCGGGGCCCCAGCAGCGCGATCGCCGCCGGGGTGACCACGATCGCCGCCAGCGCCACGATGACCGCGGTGGCCACGATGGTGTAGGCCGAGGATTTCAAGAAGTACATCGGGAACACCGCCATCACGGCCATCGACAATCCGACCGTGGTGGCGGAGAACAGCACCGTCCGGCCCGCGGTGGCCATCGTCCGTACCAGCGCCCGCTCCCGGTCGCCGCTGCGGGCCAGCTCCTCGCGGTAACGGCTGATGATCAGCAGGTTGTAGTCGATCGCCAGGGCAAGCCCCATCGCGATACTTAGGTCCAGGGCGTACGTCGAGACGTCGGTCACCATGCTGATCAGGCGCAACACCGACATGGTGCAGACGATGGCCAGGGTGCCCAGCACGATCGGTAGCGCCGCCGCCACAACGCCACCCAGCACCCAGACCAGGACCGCGAAGCTGAGCGGGATCGCGATGGATTCCATCAACAGCAGGTCCCGCTCGTTCTGATCGTTGATCTGGGCGTACGCCACGGCCACGCCCCCGGCGCGCACGGTGACGCCGTCGCGGTCGTGCACCAGTTCGTCGGTGAGAGTGCTGGCGTACTTCTGGGCGTCGTTCTCCCCGCCCTTCAGGCCGGCCACGATCATCCCCGACTTCTGGTCTTTGCTGACCAGTTGGGCGGCGGCCTGGGGCGGTGACGTCCACGCCGAGGACACATTCAAGACCCACGGCGATGTTTTCAGGCGGTTGGCGATGTCGGTTCCGACGTCGCGCGCCTGGTCGCTCTGGAAGCCGGCCGGGGCCGTCACCATGATCAGCATCTGCTGATCGGTTTGGTTGAACTTGTCGCGAAGCACGTTGGCCGCCCGAGCAGATTCCGACGTCGGGTCCTGAAAGCCGCCGCCCGACAGGCTCTTGGTTACCGGAAGACCGAAGATCGCCGCCACTACAAGGACCAAGAGCGCGATCGCGATTATGCGACGCGGCGCGGCGATGGCAAGGCGGGTGATCGCTTGCAGCATCTTCGTCCTTTCATCGCCAGTCCCCAGCCCTATACCCGAACGCGGCCGGCTGACCCACCTTCCCCAGAGGCGGCTCGACGACGTTTGACAATTCGCCACTCGGGTATCGAACGAAAAGGGGTGCATTCAGCTACTCATTCGCGTGCGGAGCGCCGGTTTGGCTGGGCTATAAGCGGATTGGATCAGCGATGAATTCGATGGACAACGCCATCAGCATGAGACATCCGACCGAAGACGACTTGCAGGCGGTTTACCGGAACCAGGCTCGCACTTTCGGGGACCCGGTCGACGCGTGCGGCATCGAGGCGTGGAAACGCCGCGTCAAAGTCGACGACATCCTGGTAGCCGAGGACGTCTCCGATCCGCAACGGCCGTTGCTGGTCGGAACGTCCATCATCTACCCCACGCAGCTCACGGTGCCGGGTGGGACCAGCCTGCGGGCCGCGTGGCTGACGATGATCGCCGTCGCGTCAACGCATCAGGGCAAGGGGGTATGGGGACAGCTCAGCGCCAAGGGGCTGGGCATCCTCATCGACCGCGACTATCCGATCGTCTTCGGTGTGCCGACGCAGACCGCGATGTACGACGGCTTCGGCGCCGGCGTCGCGAGCTACCTCCGCAGCTACCGCATCGACCGTCGATTTGCCAAGCTGCGCACCCCGCCGAGCGATATCCGGGCTCGCGAGGTGCACACCGAGGAGGCGCAACGCCTGCTGCCGAAAATCTACGAAAGATGGTGCGCCACAACGCCCGGCGCGGTGACCCGCGACGAAGCCTGGTGGGCGGACTACTTCGAGGACAGGCCAAGCCAGCGCGGGAACGGGACCGCGTTGAACTACACGATCCATCCAGACGGCTTCTTGACGTATCGGGTCGTTGGCCAGTCGAACCACGGGTACCGACCCCCGTTGGGGACCGTGGTGGTTGAAGACTTCTGCCCCGTCACGGACGAGGCGCACACCGAGTTGCTGCAGACATTGCTGGTCTTGGAGATGTTCGACACCGTCGAGATCGACGTGCCGGTTGACGACCCGCTGCCGCTCAAGCTCACCGACCTGCGGGCCGCGGAGACCACCGGCGTGAACGATTTCCTGTGGGTGCGGATCAACGATGTCCCCGAAGTGCTCGGCAACCGCGCCTATGCCGCGGACGCCGAGGTCACGCTGGAAGTCGACGACCCGCTCGGCCTGGCGGGCGGGCAATTCGCCCTCCAGACCCGCGATGGCGTGGGAAAGTGCACGCCGCACGACGGTCCCGCCGACGTGAAGATCAGCCTGGCCGATCTCGCCACGATCTATACGGGTGCGCACGGCGCCTCCGAACTCAGCCGAACCGGCCGGATCACCGAGCTGCGGCCGGGCACGATCCGCGAGCTGGATTCAGCCTTCGCCACCGACCGGGCCCCGTACTGCGGGACGCTGTTCTGAGCTGTCCCCGTGACCATGCGCCACAGGTCCTGCCTGCCATGGCAGGGCGTCTATCCTGGAGGGGATCGGAGGATTTCACACCGCGGCAGGACGCCTGTTATTGTCGCGTACGCGGTCTCGGCCGTCGAAAGCGCCGTTAGCTCAGTTGGTAGAGCAGCTGACTCTTAATCAGCGGGTCCGGGGTTCGAAACCCTGACGGCGCACCACAGACCTATTCACGCAGCGTGTCGCCCCCACATCAGCATCGATGCGTCGGTTGTCGCGGCCAGGATGGGCGATCGGCGGGGCCCGCACGACACGCGCCGCCAGCTGTTCGGTTCATCGAACTTTCCCGCCGCAGCCCGAGCCGGCCGCGCTCACCTCATCGGCGGCGGCGAGTTTGCCCCAGCTCACCGGGAGCGACTCGAGGGCAAAACTCTTCGAAGGAAACTTGATCTTCGGGACGTAATCCCGCGCCACTTCGAAGTCTGGGATGTGCTTAAGCCACTCGTCGACGACGATCGTCAGCTCTATGCGCGCCATGTGGGAGCCGATGCAGCGATGCGGTCCGCCCCCAAATCCCCAGTGGCGGTGCACCTTTCCGTCCATGACTAAGTCGTCGGTCGATATCTCGTCGGTACCGTCCCGGTTGATCGCGGCCGTACACAACCGCACTGATGTGCCGGGTGGAAGGGTCATGCCACCTACCTTGACGAAGTCCGTGGTCACCCGCGCCGCCAACGGGGCCGCCGGCTCGAGTCGGACGATCTCTTCGATGAAAACCTTGACCTGCCCTGGCTCGTCGCGAAGTTCCCTGCGCAGGTGGGGTCTGCGCGCCAGTTCGAACAGCGAGAACCCGATGGCCGCGGCCACGGTGTCCAGACCGGACAACACCAGCAGGTGGCTCAGACCGAGGAGCTCGAGATCACTCAATTCACCCGGGCTCGTCATTATTTGCGACAAGAAGTCCGAGCCAGGTTTCTGCCGACGACGCAAGATGGCGTCGGTGAAATATTCCAGTAGCTCGTTCCCCTCGGGCCCGCCGTTCACTGCGGCGTCCTTCCAGCCGATCACACGGTCCCGGTCTTCCAGCGGCAGCCCGTAGAGGTCCATGAACACCTGGTAGGGGTAGAGCCGCGCGAAATCCGCCATCACCTCGCATCCGCCTCGACCGGCGAGATCAGCGATCATGTCGACGGCGTGGCGTTCCATCACGGGCCTGGATCTGGCCAAGGCGTGCGGGCTGAAGTGCGGTTGCAGGATCTTGCGGTAGCGGGTGTGCTCGGGAGGGTCGAACGCCGACGGCAGCACCGGCACCGGGCTGCCGGGAGGCTGGAGCGCCAAATGCGCCGAGAAGAGGTTGGGTTGGCATAGCGCCGCCAGCACATCCTCGCGGCGGGTCAGGTAATACGCGCCGTTCATGAAGACGACGGGCCCGGCGTCCCGCAAGGCCTTCCATCCCACGCCTCGATCGGCGGCCAGCGGCAACGTGGAATGCTCCAGCCTCGGTAGGTGGAACGTCTGTGGTCCGCATGCGCCGAGCGGGCAGCCCGGAGGTACGTGTCGCGGATTGGACTCGTGCCCCGGCGAGTTCATTGCCATCCCCCCCGGCACGCGAGACAGGGATGAGTGCTGCTGTTGAACATGGCTGTTCCTCAAGGGGAAGGCGACAGGCCGACCCTCGGCGCGTCGCAAGGGTTGAAGGAACGGCATTAGCCGCTCAGGTGATTGCCTTGCGCGCGCGCAAACGCGCAACATCATCAAGGCAGGTTGGTGCGCGCGTTGACCTCACGGCCTAGTCGGACGCACGAAGAATTTGCGCCGACCTCTCAGCAGCGGATGACGCAGAGCCTGTTCGAAATATCGCGACCGGGCGGAGCCACCGTGGGCGGAGCCCAGCTGGTCGAAGACGCTGGGGCGAAAGACATCGGGAGGACCAGCCAGGCAGCGTGCGACGACATGGGGGGCCAACTGTTCGGCAACTCACGCGTCATCCACATGCTGTGGAAGGGTTTCTTGTCCGTCGGCGTGGCCCCAGTCGCCAGGCCGTGGTGCAGACGACTGCTGGCTTGGGCCGCGTGAGCTGGCGCCTCACCGGCTTGCGTGTGCGCACTGTGGGTGCCGTGGGTCCAGGCCGCCGGCTCCGGGAGTGTGCCCGCCGCGAATTGCGGACGCAGAGAGGATCCCGCGATCAAGGCGATGAACAGGCTCAGCGCGGACACGACGGCGACGATCGACCGCCGTCGTCGGGTCATCCGAGCGCTCTCACGGCCCACAGTGGCAGGACTATACAAGACGTTACTTGCCAGCTGGCCACCAATGAGCTGTGAAAACGATCAAAGTCAGATGTGCGGCGTCGGGTTGGTGACCAACGTGACCCGGGCGGCGTCGACTCGGCCCGAAAGGCAGCCCTACACAATGGTTTTGCAGTTGATAGCCGCTTCCGTCCCGCATTGTTTGCCGGTCCACCGCCGTTGGAGGCGTACGAAATGCGGGTCGGCGGTACCGTCCGCCGCCGAAAACGGGCCCGGCCGCCGGGATTCGGCCCCATCCGTGGCCGAGTCGGTCGTGCCACTTTCTCAAGTCCCGAAAACTACTGACCTGCAGGTTATTTGAGTTCGTACGTAACATCCGGACAACGCGGCGCCGCACGCAGCGACTGGCCATCTAGAGGCGAAAACCGACCGCCAGCGAGACGCAAGGAACCGACGAAATTTTTGCCGCCGTATGCCCACACGATAGCTGTTGCTCCAGGTAGTTTTTGCTGGCACCGGTCAGCGCCCACGGCGCGGCCGGGGTCAGTGGGACGAGTGCGCCGAAGGAGCCGCCATGGGGTTCATCCAGCCGAATCTGCCCGTCGTCGACATGGCCGAATGGAGCAAGCAGAGCCGCGCGCGACGGATCGTGCCGATGGTGCGTCACATCGCGGAAAACGGGTTCGGCACCCCGCTGGTGATGCATGTGATGTACGGCGCGAAGATCGCGCTGTACGTCCTCGGCGGCTGGGTGTTCGGGTGGTGCACGACGGGCATCGGCAGCTTCACGGGCATCGCCGCCTGGTGGTCGGAGCCGATCGTGTTCGAGAAGGCCGTGCTGTACACGATGCTGTTCGAAGTCGTCGGCCTGGGTTGCTGCTTCGGCCCACTGGCCGGGCGTTACTTCCCGCCGATGGGCTCCATCCTGTACTGGCTGCGGCCCGGCACCATCCGGTTGCCACCCTGGCCCAACCGGGTCCCGCTGACCAAGGGCACCGTACGCAGCCCGATCGACGCGGCGCTCTACGCCGCTCTGCTGGTGTTGCTGGCGATCGCGTTGGTCTCCGATGGCACCGGCCCAATCCCCGCCCTGCACACCCAGATTGGGGTGTTGGCGCCCTGGCACACCGTGGCGATCCTGGCGGTCCTGGCTGTCGTCGGCCTGCGCGACAAGGTCATCTTCCTGGCCGCTCGCGGTGAGGTCTACGCGCCGCTCGCACTGGTGTTCTTGTTCTCCGGGGCGGACTCGATCATCGGGGCCAAGGTGGTCTTCATGGTCATCTGGCTGGGGGCGGCCACGTCAAAGCTCAACCGGCACTTCCCGTTCGTCATCTCGACGATGCTGGCGAACAACCCGTTCATCCCGTCGGGCCCGCTCAAACGGTCGATGTTCAAGCGCTATCCAGACGACCTGCGCCCCAGCGCGCTGGCCGGGTTCATCGCGCACTTCTCCACCGCCGTGGAAGGCCTGGTGCCGCTGGCATTGCTCTTCTCCCACGGTGGCTGGCCCACGGCCATCGCCGCGTTCGTGATGATCGTGTTCCACCTGAACATCCTGTTGGCCTTCCCGATGGGGGTGCCGTTGGAGTGGAACGTGTTCATGATGTTCGGGGTGCTGTCGCTCTTCGTGGCGCACGCCCGCCTCGGACTGTCCGATTTGGCCCACCCGTTGCCGGTGGCGATCCTGTTCGTGGTCATCGCCGGAATCGTCGTCGTCGGAAACCTCTACCCGCGCAAGGTGTCCTTCCTGCCGGGCATGCGGTACTACGCGGGCAACTGGGACACCACCGTATGGTGCGTCAAGCCATCGGTCGACGAGAAGTTCCGCACCGGGTCGCGCGCGTTGGGGCCGATGCAACACCTGCAGCTCCAGCGCCTCTACGGCTCCAAGGAGGGGACGCTGGTCCCGCTTCACCTCGCCATGGCGTTCCGCGGGATGAACACCCACGGCCGGGCGCTGTTCACCCTGGTGCACCGCGCGCTGGCCGGCTACGACGAGGACGACTACAACCTGTGCGAGGGCGAGGTCCTGTGCTCGATGGTGCTGGGCTGGAACTTCGGCGACGGGCACATGCACAACGAATGCCTGATCGAGGCCCTACAGCAGCGCTGCGATTTCCAGCCCGGTGACGTGCGGGTGGTCATTCTGGACGCACAACCCATCCACGTCCAGCGGCAGGAATACCGGCTTGTCGACGCGGCGACCGGCGAATTCGAGCGCGGCTACGTCGACGTCGAGGACATGGTCGCGGCGCAGCCCTGGGACGACGACATTCCGGTGCACGTGCAGAGCGGCACGGGCGCCGGCATGACCTGACTTGTCAGCGGTTGCGCACCCGGTGCACCACCACCACGACCACGAGCGCACCGACGCCGGCCAGGGTCACCGTCACCGCTGGTTTCTTCACGAACTCGATCGCCTTAGCCTTCAGGTCATCGGCGAGGCGGCGCGGGTTGGCCCGCACGGCAAGAGTGTCGACGGTGGCCGCCAGCTGATCGCGGGCGACGTCGATGTCCCGCTTGATGGCCTCGGGGTCCCGGTCCGCCACGTGTCTGTCCTCCCAATCGGCCTGATGCACCTGACGCACTACCCTAGATCAGCTGGCGGTAACCCCAACGCTCCGGTGAACAGAAAGGGGCCCAGAAGATGGCCGAGACCACGCGGCTTGCGCCGGGCGACAAAGCGCCCTCCTTCAGCCTGCCCGACGCCGACGGCAACCAGGTGTCGCTGGCCGACTACAAGGGGCGCCGCGTCATCGTGTACTTCTACCCGGCGGCCTCCACGCCGGGCTGCACCAAACAAGCCTGTGACTTCCGCGACAACCTGCACGAACTCAGCGACGCCGGCCTCGACGTGATCGGCATCTCCCCCGACAAGCCGGAGAAGCTGGCCAAGTTCCGCGACGCGGAGAAGCTGACGTTCCCGCTGCTGTCGGATCCCGAGCGCAAGGTGCTGACGGCCTGGGGCGCCTACGGCGAGAAGCAGATGTACGGCAAGACCGTGCAGGGCGTGATTCGCTCGACCTTCGTGGTCGACGAAAAGGGCAAGATCGCGCTCGCGCAGTACAACGTCAAGGCCACCGGGCACGTCGCCAAACTGCGCCGCGACCTCGAGGTGTGAACCCCGGAGCGTTAACCGCTCCGGTTAAGCCCGTCAAGCCAGGTTGGCCAGCAACAGCGCCTCGGCCATCGCCGCGCGTTCCAGCACGCCCAGGTGCAGGCTCTCGTTGATGCTGTGCGCCTGGGTGCCGGGGTCCTCGACGCCGGTGACCAGGATCTTGGCCTGCGGGAAAGCGGCGGCGAACTCGGCAATGAATGGAATCGAGCCACCCATGCCCATGTCGATCGGGTCGGTGCCCCACGCCTGCCGGAAGGCCGCCCGCGCGGCGTCGTACACCGGGCCGCTGGCGTCGATGGCGTAAGGCTCGCCGATGTCTCCGCGGGTGACGGTCACCCGCGCGCCCCACGGGGCGTGCTTTTCCAGATGCGACATCAGCGCGTAAAGGTGCTCCCCGGCGTCGCCGCCCGGTGCGACCCGCATGCTGATCTTCGCCCGGGCGCGCGGGATCAGCGTGTTCGACGCCTTTTCGATGGGCGTGGTGTCGATGCCGATCACGGTGATCGCTGGTTTGGCCCACAGCCGCTGCGGCGCCGGACCGGAACCGATCTCGGACACACCGTCCAGCAGCCCGGAGTCCGCACGCACCCGCTCGGGCGGGTAATCCACTGCGGCGGCGGTGCTTTCGTGCAGGCCGGCGACGGCCACGTTGCCGTCGTCGTCGTGCAGGCTGGCCAGCAGCCGAACCAGGACGCTCAGCGCGTCGGGCACCACCCCGCCCCACAGGCCGGAGTGCAGGCCGTGGTCGAGGGTGGCGACCTCCACCACGCAGTCGACCAGCCCCCGTAGCGAAACCGTCAGCGCCGGAACGTCGGTGCTCCAGTTGTCCGAGTCGGCGATGACGATCACGTCGGCCGCCAGCGCGTCGCGGTGTGCGGCCAGCAACCGGCCTAGCGACGGCGAGCCGGATTCCTCCTCGCCCTCCACGAAGACGGTCACGCCGACCGGCGGTTGCCCGCCGTGTGCCCTGAAGGCCGCCAAATGCGTTGCGATGCCGGCCTTGTCGTCGGCGCTACCGCGTCCGTAGAGTCGGCCACCTCGTTCGGTGGGTTCGAAGGGTGGCGACGCCCACTGGCCGGCATCGCCTTCGGGCTGCACGTCGTGGTGGGCGTAGAGCAGCACGGTCGGCGCGCCCGGCGGCGCGGGATGCCGCGCGATGACTGCAGGGGCGCCGTCCTCGCTGACGATCTGCACATCGCCAAATCCGGCCTGCGACAACAGGTCCGCCACCGTTCGCGCGCTGCGGTGGACCTCGTCACGACGGCCCGGGTCTGCCCACACCGATTCGATGCGCACCAGGTCTTCGAGGTCGCGCCGCACCGACGGCAACACCTCGCGGACGCGCTCCACAAGATCACTCATGCCGTCGAGGCTAGTCCCCCGGCCGGCGGACCCTCCCGGCGAGCGTCCCCAAAATGTCACTGTTTACCGGCGTGTTGTGTACAAACACGGGCGCTCGGCAACGCTCAGGTCGTCTCCAGGATCGCCACCGCGGCGGCGGTGTCCCCCTCGTGCGTCAGCGACACGTGAATCGTCACGTCGGCCAGGTGCTTGGCGATGTCGCCGCTCAGCCGCACCCGCGGGCGCCCCCACATGTCGGTGACCACCTCGATGTCGCGGTGGATGTCCTCGGGCAGCACGGGCCGCTGCGCGAACCGCGATCCCGACCAGGCCTTGATCACCGCCTCCTTGGCCGCCCAGCGGGCCGCCAGGTGGCGCGCGGCCGAGGAGCTCTTGTCCGAGGCGTCGCGGCGCTCACCGGGTGTGAACGTCTCGGAGAAGACGGTTCCCGGCTGGTCGACCTGCTCGGCGAAATCAGGGATGGAGACGACATCGATCCCCACACCGACAATTCCCATGGGACGCCAGGCTAACGGACGGTCGACGACGTCATCCGGCCGAGACCTCGTAGGCATCGCCCTCGCCCAGCCGCGACGCCGGGTTCAGCAGCATCGCCGCCTCCTGCCGCTTCTCCGGTACGTCGTGGTCGAAGCGACGGTCCGGTGGCCGCTCGTACATCGGCGCGCCGCCGGCGATCGCCGAGGCCAACCGGCGCTGACCGGCCAGCAGCCGCGCCTCCGCGCGCTTCTGGTAGTCCGCGCGCTGCTCGGGGTCGAGCGCGGCGATGAAGGCCTGCGGGTGCACCAGCGCCACCAGCCCGGACACGTGGCCGAACCCGAGGCTGGTCAGCATCCCCGCTTTGAGCGGGAACTTCTCGCCCAGACGCAGCGTCTCACGCACCCAGACGAAGTGGGCCGACCCGGCGAGCTCGTCGTCGACGCAGTCGAGGCTGCGGTTGGGCGGAATCACCCCGTCGCGCAGCATCTGGCACAGGCCCATCATCTGGAAGACGGCCGCGCCGCCCTTGGCGTGTCCGGTGAGGCTCTTCTGCGACACCACGAACAGCGGGGCGCCCTCCGAGCGGCCCAGCGAGTCGGCCAGCCGCTCGTGCAGCTCGGTCTCGTTGGGATCGTTGGCCAGAGTCGATGTGTCGTGCTTGGAGATCACCGCGATGTCGTCGGCGCCGACGCCAAGCTTGGCCAGCGAGCGCGCCAACGCCGAATCCTTGCCGCCGCGGCCGGCGCCCAGTGCGCCCAGACCGGGGGCCGGGATCGAGGTGTGCACGCCGTCGGCGAACGACTGCGCGTAGGCCACCACAGCCAGCACCGGCAGACCCATCTTGAGGGCCAGGTCACCGCGGGCGAGCAGGATGGTGCCGCCGCCCTGCGCCTCGACGAATCCAAGGCGCCGCCGGTCGTTGGGCCGGGAGAACTTCGAATCGTGAATGCCCCGGCCGCGCATCATGGAGGTGTCGGCGGTGGCCGCCATGTCACCGAAGCCGATGATCGCTTCCAGCGTCAGGTCGTCGAAGCCGCCGGCCACCACCAGTTCGGCCTTGCCGAGGCGGATCTTGTCGACGCCCTCCTCGACCGACACCGCCGCGGTCGCGCACGCGCCGACCGGGTGGATCATCGCGCCGTAGCTGCCCACATAGCTCTGAATGACATGCGCGGCGACGACATTCGGCAGCACTTCCTGCAGGATGTCATTCGGCTTGTTCCGGCCGAGCAGGTTGCCGTGATACATGGTCTGCATCGACGTCATCCCGCCCATGCCGGTGCCCTGGGTGCTGGCCACCATGCCGGGGTGGACCCACCGCATCAGCTCGGTCGGGGTGAACCCCGCCGACAGGAACGCATCGACGGTCGCGACGATGTTCCACAGCGCCACCCGGTCGGTGGAGCTGGCCATGTCCTGGCTGATGCCGTACACGGTCGGATCGAATCCGGTGGGGATCTGCGCGCCGACGACCCGCGACAGCTTGGTCTTGCGCGGTACCCGGATCTCGGTGCCGGCCTTGCGAGTGACCTGCCAGTCGCTCGAATCGGGGACCGGCCGAATGACGGTGTGCTCCGGATCGAATTCGACGAACCCGCGAGCGTCGGCCTCCGAGGAGACGACGAAGGTGAAGTCCTTGTCCAGGAACACCGACACCAGCAACGGCGACGCGTGATCGGGGTCGATCGCGCCGTCGTCGACGAACTCGCGAATGCCCACCCGCTCCACGACGACGTCGTGGTAACGCTCCACCAGCTCGGCCTCGTCGACCAGATCGCCAGATTCCGTGTCGTACCAACCGGGTTGCGGGTCGTCCTCCCAGCGGAGCAGTCCCGTGGTCCACGCCAGCTCCAGGACGCCCGCCGCCGACAGTTCGTTGTCGACCTCCATCTCGAACCGGGTGCGCGACGAACCGTAGGGTCCGATCTCGGCGCCACCGACGATGACCACCAGGTCGGCCGGGTCGACGTCGAGGTCCGCCCATTCCGGCGGGGGTGCCGGGGTGAAGCCGCGCGGTGGGGACGGCAGCGCGGCGATGGTGCCCTCGGGCGCAACGCCTTCCGTTGCCTGGTCGCTCGACGTGGCCTGCTCCCGGGCCTTGGCGGCCAGTTCGGCCATGTCCAGGTTGGCTTCGCCGAGACCGCCGGTCAGGTCCGCCTTGATCGGCGCGCCGGCCGCCGCGACCTTCGACTCGACGTCGCACAGGTCCAGCAGCATGGCCGCCATCTCGTCGGTGGAGTAGGTGGTGACACCGGCCTCCTCGACGGCGTCGACGATGGCGTCGTTGTGTCCCATCAGTCCGGTGCCGCGGGTCCACCCGATCAGCGCGTGCGCCAGGCTGACCCGCGACGCCCAGGAGGATTCGGCGTGCCAACGGCTCACCAACGCATCCAGCGCCGACTTGGCTTCGCCGTATGCGCCGTCACCGCCGAACATTCCGCGGTTGGGCGAGCCGGGCAACACGACGTGCAGCCGCGACGCGATGTCGCGCTCGGCGCCGATCTTGGACAGCCCGCCGATCAGCCGCTGCACCGCCCACAACAGCACCTTCATCTCCATCTCGGAGCGCGAACCGGCCTCCGAGAGGTCGCCGGCCACCCGGGGCGCCGCGAACGGGAACAGCAGCGTGGGGGTCTGCGCGTCCTTGATGTGAATCGATTGCGGCCCAAGGCTTTCGGTCTGCTCGGTGCCGATCCATTCGACCAGCGCGTCGATGTCGGAGTAGGACGCCATGTTGGCGGCGACCACCCATAGCGCCGCGCCGTAGCGGGCGTGATCCCGATACAGCCCGCGGTAGAACGCCAGCCGCTCCTCGTCGAGCTTCGATGTGGTGGCGATGACCGTGGCTCCACCGTCGAGCAGCCGCGCGACCACCGACGCCGCGATCGAACCCTTCGAGGCGCCCGTCACCACGGTAACCTCGTTGCTGTAGGGGCCGGGATCGGGGTTCTCCGCGCCCGCGGCGATGCGGCCGTACAGCGACGCGTGAATCTGGCGACCGGCCGCCAGCGACTTGCCCTGCCACCAGGTGGCCTGGGTGGCCACGACATGGCCTGCGCCCTCGAACCTTTCGGACAGGCTCTGCCACTGCGCGTCGATGTCGCCCTCGTCGGTCAGCCAGAGCGTGACCAGGTCCTCGCGCGCGCTCGCCCACCGGTCGTCGAACACGACGGCCTTCTTGGCGTCGAACGCCGGCGCGACAAGACGCGGCCAGTCCGCGCCGAGTTCGGCGGTGACCAGATCGATGAGCTCGGCGTCCGTGGCCGTCGGGATGGCGCTGACGGGATCGTCGTGGCCCAACTGGTTGAGGATCAGCCGAGCGGCCGAGGCGAGCACGCCGTCGCGACCGGTGATCTGGTCGGTGAATTCGCTCAACGCTGCCGCGTCGACCGTGGCACCGCCACCGCCGCCCGACGACGGCAGCGCCACCGCGATGCCGCGGCGGGCGGCGACCGAGGCGACCGCGGCGTCGATGACCTTGTCGACGGACGCGGCGTCGGCCAGAGCGCCCTCGTGCAGGTGGCCCATGGCGCCGCCGCGCACGCTGGTGCCCTCGCGGGTTCCCAGCGCCACTTCGACCGTGATGTGCTTGGCCCACCCGTCGCCGAGCTCCCAGGTCTTCTTGACCCGCTCGGCGATCGCGGCCGGCCGCTTGCCCGAGGGCCCCAGCACCGTGCGCAGCTGGTCGTTGATCGCGTCGGAAAGCACTGGGCCGAAAGGCTTGTACGTGCGCGCCAGCTTGGTCACCTGCGAACGCAGCCCGGCCAGGTCGGCCTCGGCGGCGCCGTCGATGGCGCCCAGGTTCAACTCCGAACCCAGGTCCACCAGCAGCTGGTTGCGCCGCGACGAGGCCCCGTCGGTGATGGACTCGATGGAGTCCAGCTCCTCGATCTGGTCGAGGCGCATCTTGGCCGACAGGGCGATCAGCGCCAGGGTGGCGTCGGCCGCATCGAAACCGATGTCGTCCGGCCGTGGAGCACCCGACGGAGCAGCGGCGGGAGCCGCTGCTCCGTCGGGGGCGACATTGGAGTTGGGCCCGACGTCCGACGCGGCAGCGTCGGAATCAGCCTCGACCTCGTCAGCCTCTGGCTCGGGATCGGTGTCGGTGGCGAACAGCACCGCGGCGTCGCGCTCGGCGTTGAGCACTTCGACTGTGCTGTGGGCGTATTCGGGCAACTTGAGGGTGTTGGTGGCCAGCCCGGCGACGGTCGGCGCCGACTTCACGCCGATCTCGACGAACCGCTCCACGCCCAAACCGCCCGCGGCCTCCTCGGTGAACAACAGGTCCTGGGTTTCGATCCAGCGCACCGGGCTGGCGAACTGCCACGCCAGCAGCTCGATCAAGACGATGCGCGCCATCTCGTTGCGGCGCTCACTCAGCCAGGTCTCGTAGTCGGCGAGGATCGCATCGAGCGGCTCGGCGGGCACCAAATCCCGGATCTCCTGGATGAAGTCGCGGTCCAGGGTGAACGGACGCGGCACCAGGTTGGGGATGTAGCGCCCGATGATGACGTCGGGATCCTTGTCGCGCGGCATGACGCGCTCCAGTGAGCGGCGGAACTCCGCCACGCCGACGCGCAGCACCCGGGAGTGGAACGGCACGTCGATGCCCGGCACCAGAATGAACGACCGCTTGCCGCCGGTGAGCTCGCGACGCCGCTCCACCTCGGCTTCCAGCTCCTCGAGACCGCGCACCGTGCCGGCGATCGCATACTGCGAGCCACGCAGGTTGAAGTTCACGATCTCAAGAAACTCACCGGTTTTCGCCGCAATATCGGCCACGAACGCGGGCACCTCGTCGTCCGGCAGGTCGATCTGCGACGGCCGGATCGCCGCCAGCCGGTAGTTGGAACGGCCCAGCTCGTCGCGGGGCACGATGTCGTGCATCTTGGAGCCGCGGTGGAACACCGTCTCCAGCAACGCTTCCAGCTCGTAGATGCCGGTCACGCAGGCCAGCGCCGTGTACTCCCCGACCGAGTGGCCGCAGGCGATGGCATCCTCGACGAACGCGCCCTGCTCGCGCATCTCGGCGACCTGCGCCGCCGCCACGGTCGCCATCGCGACCTGGGTGAACTGCGTCAGGTACAGCACACCCTCGGGGTGGTTGTAGTGCACACCGCTGGCGATGATGCTGGTCGGGTTGTCGCGCACCACGTGCAGCACCGAGAAGCCCAGCGTGTCGCGGGTGAACTTGTCCGCCTTGTCCCACACCTTGCGGGCGGCCTTGGAGCGGGCGCGGACGTCCATGCCCATGCCCTTGTGCTGAATCCCCTGACCGGGGAAGGCATACACCGTGTGCGGGGAGGCCAGGCGCGCCGTCGCCGACATCACCAGATCGGACCCGATGCGGGCGGACACGTCCAAAACCTCTGCGCCCTGGTCGATCCCGACGCGCTCGACGCGGAAGTCGACCTCGTCGCCGGGACGCACCATGCCCAGGAACCTCGCGGTCCAGCCGACCAACCGGGCCGGAGGCCGGGCCTGGCCGTCGGTGGCCGTCACCGCGTGCTGCGCGGCCGCCGACAGCCACATGCCGTGCACGATGGGCGATTCCAGGCCGGCCAGCAGGGCGGCCGCCCGGTCGGTGTGGATCGGGTTGTGGTCACCGGACACCACGGCGAACGGCCGCATGTCGACCGGGGCGGTCAGCCGGACGTCACGTCGGCGACGACGCGGGGTGTCGGTCGCGTTCTCCGACACCGCGCCGCCCGCCCGAACCGGCTCGGTGAGTTCGGCGGAGCCGGTGCGCCCCAGGATCGCGAACCGCTCGTCGAGACTGGCGATCGTCGCGCCGTCGGCGCCGGCGATCGTGACCGCGACGCGAACGACACGGCCCATGTCGGTGTCGATTGCCGCCGAAGCCGTTGCGGTGATTGCCAATTCGGCCGGGACCTTGGGCAGTGCGCCGACCACGTGGGCGGCGTGGTCGAGGTGCACCAGGCTGAGCAGGCCCTCGACGACCGGGACGCCGGTGTCGGTGACCGCCGAGCCGATCGCCGCGAAGACCGCGGGCCAGCACAGACCCACGAGCGCGTCGGGCACGGTGGTGAGGCCGGGCGCCAGCGGCTCGGAGAAGGTGGCCGTGACACCGGTGTGGTCGGCGACGCGCTCGGGATCCCAGTCCACCGTCACGGTGGCCGTCCCGCCGACGACCGCCGGCAGGAATTCCGGCCCGTCGACACCGGCGGCGATCGCCAGCACCGCCCGCATGGCGGTGGCGGCGTCCTCGGTGGATACCACCGGGGTGCCACCGTCAATGGTGTTGGCGGGCAGGGTGAACGGGATGTCGATCCAGGTCCCCGATACCGGAACGCTCAGCACCACCCGGTCGTCGTCGACCTCGAGCCGCGCTCCGGTGGACGAGTGTGTGGCGCGGCGACTTTCGGGCCCGTCATGCACGAGCCAATCGGCGGGGTCGGCAATCCGGTGGACCGGGTTGATCGCGGTGCGGCCGGCCCACTGCACATCCGGGGCGTCGAGTACGACGGCCAGCGGCCCGGTCACGTCGGCGCGACCCATCCGGCGCGACGCGACCGCGCGGGGCTGCCCGTTGGACGCCAGCACCTCGTCGATGGCGGCCTGCTCGAAGCGGTCCAGCAATTCACCGACGGGTTCGTCCATCCTGGTGATGCCGGCGACCGCCGCCGTACCCGGGATGATGCACACCTGTTCGGCGTCATAGCGGGCGTCGTGGGCCTGCCACAGCGAGTCGCTTCGCCACCAGCGCCGCACATCCTTGTCGATGACCGGTACGAAGTTGACCGGCTTGCCCGGCGTCTTGCACAGCGTGACGAAGAAGGGGACGTCGGCCGGGTGCAGCTGCACGGCTTGCGCGTCCGGGTATTCGGCGAGCAGCGTGGCGATGGCCTGCTGCGGACTCTCCAGCAGCGCCGCGTCGCCGAACAGCGTGGCGATCGGGCCGGAATCGCTGGCGTGCAAACGGGCTTCGGCGCGCTGCAGCATCTGCTGGAAGCGGTCGCGCCACGTGTCGGCGAGCCACGGGCTGCCGGGCGAGGCGGTGTCTGCGGTGGAGTTGCCCTCCCCGATGGCCAGCTCCACGTAGCGTTGCAGCCACTGCAGGTAGGTCATGTCGGCGACGTCGCCGAAGTACGGCTTGGCCGTGTTCGCCATCGCCGCGATGATCTCGTCGCGACGCTCGGCGACGGCGTCCGCGTCGCCGGCGACCTCGTCGAGAAGTCGGCCGCAGCGCGACGCGCTGTTGTCGATCTCGTGGATGTCGGCGCCGAGCTGGCTGCGACTGGAAGCCATGCCGTTCACGGCTTTTCCGGCGCCGACCCACTGGTCGGTGCCTTGAGTCTCGACCAGCATGCGCTTGACCGACGGCGAGGTGGTGGCCTCCTTGGTCGCCATCGCCGCGGTGCCGACCAGGATGCCGTCGATCGGCATCAGCGGGAAGCCGTACGCCTGCGCCCACCGCCCGGACAGATACTCGGTCGCCCGCGCGGGGGTGCCAATGCCACCGCCGACGCAGACCGTGATGTTGGAGCGCGACCGCAACTCCGAATACGTTGCCAGCAACAGGTCGTCGAGGTCTTCCCACGAGTGGTGGCCACCGGCGCGCCCACCCTCGATGTGCATGATCACCGGCTTGGTGGGCACCTCGGTGGCGATGCGGATGACCGAGCGGATCTGCTCGACCGTGCCGGGCTTGAACACGACGTGACTGATGCCGACGTCGTTCAGCTCCTCGATCAGCTCGACGGCATCCTCCAGGTCCGGGATGCCGGCACTGATCACCAGGCCGTCGATAGCCGCACCCGACTGACGCGCCTTCTGCACCAACCTCTTTCCGCCGACCTGCAGCTTCCACAGGTACGGGTCGAGGAACAGCGCGTTGAATTGATAGGTGCGGCCCGGCTCGAGCAGCGTCGCGAGCTCCTCGACGCGCCCGGCGAAGATTTCCTCGGTGACCTGCCCACCGCCGGCCAGCTCGGCCCAGTGCCCGGCGTTGGCCGCGGCGGCGACGATCTTGGCGTCGACGGTGGTCGGGGTCATGCCCGCGAGCAGGATCGGCGAGCGGCCCGTCAACCGGGTGAACTTCGTCGAAAGCTTGACCCTGCCGTCGGGCAGGCGAACAACGGTCGGGGCGTAGGTCGACCACGCCCGCGCCACCTCGGGGACGGCCCCGACGGTGAAGAGGTTGCGCTGCCCGCCGCGGGTCGCGGCGGGCACGATGCCGACACCCAGTCCGCGGATGACCGGCGCGGTCAGCCGGGTCAGGATGTCACCGGGACCGAGGTCCAGAATCCAGCGCGCGCCGGCCTCGTGCACACGGCTGATCTCCTCGACCCAGTCGACCCGTCGCACCAGGATCGCTTCGGTCAGCTCGCGGGCCAGGGCGACGTCCAGGCCCACCTTCTCGGCCCAGCCGCCGACGATGTCGATGCCGTCGGCCAGCCGCGGCGTGTGGAAGCCGACCTCCACCTGGACCGGATCGAAGACGGGCGAGAAGACGTCCCCACCGCGCAGCTTGTTCTTGCGATCGGCCTCTTCCTTCTCCGAGATCTGTTGGCAGTAGAGCTCGAATCGGGACAGCTGTTCGGGCGTCCCGGTGATCACCACCGAACGCCGGCCGTTGCGGATGGACAGCACGGGCGGCAGGACGGTGCGGACGTCCTGCGCGAACTCGTCGAGCAACCGGCTGATGCGCTCGGGGTCGGCGTTGGTCACCGACACCATCGGTGGGCGATCACCGAGCACGGAGATCCCGCGCCGGCGGGCCACCAGCGTCCCGGCCGCGCCGATCAGCTGGGCCATCGCCAGCAGCTCGGCGTCGCGGGCGCCCGCCGCCTTGAGGGCCTCGACGGCGAGCACCCCTTGGGAATGCCCGGCGACCGCGACCGGCGGGGTGGCCTTGAGGTCCATGCCCTGGCGCGCCAAAGCGCGCACGGCGGCGATCTGAGTGAGCAGCACGCCGGGGATCGACACCGCGGCCGACGTCAGGTGCTTGTCCGACGGGACCGGGTCCTCGGCCGCCAGCGCGCGCACCCAGGCGAGCGGCTCGAAACCGATCGGACGCACCACGACCAGTTCCTTGGCCACCGGCTCGAGCAGCAGCTCGACCTCACCGACAAGCGTTGCCAGGTCCGATTCGATCCCGGCCGACGAGACCAGTTCCTCGAGGGTTTCCAGCCAGGCGCTGCCCTGGCCGCCGAACGCAACGGCGTACGGCTCGCCGGCCGTCAGACGGTCGACCAGAGCGTGGGTCTCCCCGGCCGACACGTGGGGGCCATTTCCATCGCGATCAGCGGACACCCGGTCGTGCTCATGGATCGTCACCTTCTATGTCTCCCTGTATGCGTCTTTACGTATCGGTTCGTTCGGCCGGTCATCACCGGCGGGCGGGTTCGGCGATTCCGCGTCGAATCAATGCCGGGAAACGGCTGACCGGTGTGTTGTCGGCGGACCGCCCGTGTGGGTTGAGCGGCGCGGCGGACTGCATCGGCTGTACTAAGAGTGTCATAAGGATCGCCCCCGTTTTTCGTGGTGATTGGTTACTGATGAGTTCTACGCACGGGTAACCGTGTCGTGGGTAACACCAGGTTTAATCGGCGGCGCGGGCGTGGCGAACAAACCTGCTGCATGCAGGTGGTTACGGTCGAGTAGCTATAACTGCCCTGATCAAAGCAGTTTTGTTATGTAATCGTTATGTAAAAATTTCGAGCCGCGAAGTCACGTTCGGCCCGCCCGCATCGTGCCGTCCGGTCGGCGATCGCGGTCGTCGCGCCGAAAAATGAGCGAACGAGTGTTTGCTGGGATCCTTAATAGACCCGGGCCACCGAGCCGCGGCGAGGCAGCGCGAGCGCTACACCCACTGCCCGAATTGCGGCTTGAGGATCTCGTTGATGTCCACCCCGACCCCGCCGACGCTGCGTTTGTCGATCTCGACCTGATGCAGATGGGCGGCGGGGTGAGTGAAGCCCTTGGGCGAGCCCCAGTTGTGCTGCCAGAAGTAAGAGCCCAAACCGTCGTGCAGCGCCCAGTCGATGGTCTTCGAATTGGCGTACACACCTGTGCGCTGATGCCCGATCACCGACTCCCACGACCGCAGGTAGGGAGCGATCAGCTGTTTGTACTGGTCATAGGATGGGTCGTCGTCGATCGAGGCGTAGATCGGCGCGCTGGCCGGCCCACCCGCGGCGGCGTGCAGTTGCATCCCCCGCTGCGCGTGCTGGAGCCCGGCATTGGCTCCGCCCAGCCAGTCGGCGGTGTCGCCCTTGCCGAACTGGTAGCAGGAGACGATTTTCAGCCCGTTGCTGTTGAGATCACGTGCCTCGGCGACCTGGATCGGCTTGCCCAGCATCCAGTTGCCACCCGGACGCCGGTCGGATACGTACCGGATCGAACCCACGGCGCCGGCGGCCCTGATCTGGCTGGCCGGGATGACCCCGGCGGCGTAGTCCAGCAGGGTGCCGAGCGAGGCCGACGCGGGTGCCGGGCGCAGCGACGCACCCGCGACACCCAGGCCCACCAAGGCCGGGCCCGCGGCGGCCCATTTGAGTAGGTCGCGTCGCGAAACCGAGGACACAAGCGACAGAGTACGACAGGAACACCATCCGACACATTGACCACACTGGTCACATCTGCATCACAGTGTCACATCTCGGGTTTGGGCCGCCGTCGGCGCGGGCAGCACGATGACGCTCACGGCCACCAGGCCCCGGCGAGCGGTCTGACGGGCGATCTCGTCGAGGAAGTGGGCGGCCGCCGGGTTGATGGATCCGGCCCAGGCCCGGAATCCCTGCACGATCACGGGGTCATGTTCCAGTGACGGCTGCACCGCGCGAAGCACGCCGACCACGTCGTCGGGCAGTGGGTCGGCCAGCTGCCGGTCGACCCAGCTGCGAGCCAGCTCCGTTGCCGCCACCCGATCATCACCCAACCGGATCACGTCGCCGGCGAGGTTGCGCAACCGGTCGAAGAGCACCTGACGTCCCGGCAGCTCAGCCAGTTGTGCCAGCAGGGTGCTGGCCGCCGGCGGCAGGACCATCTGCCCGAACAGCGCCGGAACCGGCAGGTCCCACTCGTCGAACAGGTCGGCGTACATCGTCGCGACGGGCGCCGACAGCGGCGCGCTGAGCCGCCCGATGACACCGATGCTGTCGCGGTGCGTCGTCGCCAGGGTGCGCAGAATGTCCTCGTTGATATCGGCGCCCGGGCATTCGGCGGCGGCGCGGGACGCGACCCGGGATCGGTCGATGGCCGCGATCAACTGATCCAGCCGATCGCGCTGACGCAGCAACAGCGTCCGGTGCTCGTCGAGCACGTCGGCCAGCGAGCTGCGCCCATCGGCGACCAAGCGCTGAATGTCGTTGATGCTGATGCCGAGACTTCTCATCAAATCGATGCGCAGCAGGTCGAGCACCTGCTCCACACCGAACACCCGGTAGCCGTTGGACAGGTGCTCGGCACGCAGCAACCCGACCTTTTCGTAGTGGCGGATGCGACCGGACCCGATCCCGGTCAAGGCCGTGACGTCGCCGATCAGCAACTGGTCAGGCACGCCTTGACCTTACAACTGTTGCAAGGTCTGTACTGGGCAGGTGGAACGCGACCAACTCATCGACCTGACCCGCCGCGCCTTGAAGCTGGCGCGCGACAAGACCACCGATCTCGCCCCGGGCGAGCACCGGGTCGAGGCGCGCGCCTACACGTCGGCCGAACGCCACGACCGGGAGCGGGCCAAGGTGATGGCCAGCCCGCAATTGGTCGGCTACGTCTCGGAGCTGCCCGGCCCGGGAACCTACTGCACGAAGACGGTGATGGGGCGGTCGATTCTGTTGACCCGAACCGCCGATGGATCGGTCAAAGCGTTCGACAACGTCTGCCTGCACCGGCAGTCGCAGGTGGCCACGGGTTGCGGCAGCGCGAAGCGGTTCACGTGCCCGTATCACGCGTGGACGTACGACAACGACGGACGGTTGGTCGGCCTGCCGGGCCGTGAGGGCTTTCGTGACATAACCCTCAAGGCCGACGGTCTGACCGAACTTCCGGCCGCCGAGTTCGCCGGGTTCCTCTGGGTCGCATTGCATCCCGGGGCCGCTCTGGACGTTGCCGCGCACCTCGGACCGCTGGCCGACGAGCTGGATTCGTGGGGCATCGGGCGGTGGTCGCCGCTGGGCGAGAAGGTGCTGAACTGTCCGATCAATTGGAAGCTCGCGGTCGACACCTTCTCGGAGAACTACCATTTCGCCACCGTGCACCGGCAGACCTTCGCCACCATCGCCCGCAGCAACTGCACGGTGTTCGACGCGTTCGGACCGCACCACCGGTTGATCTTCCCGCTCAACACGATCCTGGAGCTGGACGGGGTCCCCGAAGAGCAGTGGAATCCGTTCCAGAACATGGTCGTGATCTATGCGCTGTTCCCGAACATCGTGCTGTCGGTGACCATCGCCAACGGCGAACTGTTCCGGATCTACCCCGGGGACCGGCCGGGAAGATCGATCACCGTGCACCAGAACTCCACCCCGCTGGACCTTTCCGACGAATCGGTGGCCGCCGGCGCGCAAGCCGTCTTTGACTACGCGCACGCCACGGTGCGCGACGAGGATTACCGGCTGGTCGAGAGCCTGCAGACCAACCTCGAGTCGGGCGCCAGGGACCACCTGCTGTTCGGCCGCAACGAACCCGGACTGCAGCATCGCCACAACGCCTGGGCGGAGGCGCTTGCCGGATCAGCGACCCTGAGTTGACCCCTCGGCGGACAGCACCGCCATGAGGTCGTCCAAAAGCGTTGCCAGCGCGTCTTTTTGAGCCGCGCGGACCGTGGTCAACAACCCGACCGCTTCGCTACGGCGGCCGCGGGCCAACAACCGCACCAGCAGAGCCGCGGCCATCTGCAGGTCCCGGTCGGCCGGCTCCATGTTCGCGACGGTGGTGGCGAGCACTTCGACCAGCTCCCAGTCGCGGTACAGGGCCAGGGAGCGTTCGTTGAAGGCGAAGCCGGTCACGGGTTTACCCCATAGTGTTCCGCGGTAGCGGTACGGGCCCTCCATGTATTCGATGGGCAGGCCGTGCGCGGGAGCGGGCACCAGTGGCTCCCCGACGATGTCGAGCTGCATGGTGCGGCACGTGATCCGGTGGCGGTCCGGCATGTAGCGGGCCGCGGCGTTCGGCCGCACCAGCGGTTGCACCGCGTCCGGCCAGCGCACGTAACTGCTGACCTCCACCTCGACGTCCTCGGCGCATTCCGGCGGCACGGCCGGATCAGGATGACTCATCGTCACACCCGTAAACGGTTGCAGCGCATTGCGGTTGGTGCGGTCGAACTGCCGCCAGATGCTCAGGTCCACGCCGTTGTCGAAGTTGATGGTGCGCCATTCGTGGGACCGGGCCCGCGGGTCTCCCCCGGTCCCTCCACCGCCGGCGTACTTCGGGAACCACTGCCGGTCGATATGCCCGCTGCTGCCGGAAACCTGGTGGACCAGGCCGCCCCAGCGCAGCGTGCCCGTCATCGCCATGCCGGTCTGGAAATAGGAATAGGTCTCGGTCTGGCCGAAGCAGCAGATCTTCCCGTTGTACGTCGAGGCGCCCACCGGTGTCGGTGCACGCGTTGGGGTTACCGCCAGGTCGAGGCGCATGGGCCGCCCCGCCTGGTCCTCGCCGACCAGGCTGACGCGATAGGTGTAGGGCAGCAGTCCACCTTCGTTGTCGCGGCAGGTGATCCAGGACGCGGTGCCTGCCCCGCTGGCGTAGTGAATGTCCAGATAACCCGGCGCCAACGTCAGCTTGCGCTGCGCCCCTGGTTTCATGTTGTCCGGCGGCATGTCGTAGTCCGTGTAGGTGCCGTAATCACCGGAATCCAGGTCGAAGAGCGCCATCGTGTAGAAGTCCGCGACCACGGTGCCGCCGGGCCGGTTCTTGTTGAAGATGGTCAGGAAGGCGAAAGACCGGTCGGTCTCGGCGGCCTCCAGCTGCCCGGCGATGAACCAGGTGTCCGACTCCTGGTCCGGGTGCTCGCCCTCGGCGGCGGGGAAGTCCAACTGGCTGTCGCCGGGCACCAACTGGAAGGGGTAACTGCGCCAATCGCTGGTCATATGAGCCTCGCTGCTTTTTTCGCTATGTTAGCGTCAATAGCGAAATCCCGGTCCCTGTCGCATCGCGCCCGACCCTCGAGGAGGTGCCGGATGACAGAATCCGCCGGCCACCGGTCCTACGACGAACTCTTCATCGGGGGGCAGTGGCGCAAGCCGGCCAACCCGCAACAGCTCGCCGTCATCTCCCCGCACTCCGAAGAACCGGTCGGCCACGTCCAGGTGGCCGGGCCCGAGGACGTCGAAGCGGCCGTCGCCGCCGCTCGACACGCCTTCGACCACGGCCCCTGGCCGCGGATGACCCACACCGAGCGGATGGCCAAGGTCGAGCAGCTGGCCGCGATCTATGCCGGCCACATCGAGGAGATGGCCGACCTGATCACCGACGAAATGGGTTCCCCGCGCAGCTTCAGCAGGATGGGCCAAGCCGCCGCCGCGGCGACGCTCATCCATCTGGCGCTGACCGCCGCACGCGACTTTCCGTGGGAGGAACGGCGCCAGGGTGTCCTCGGCGAAGTGCACCTGCGCAGGGCCCCGGTAGGGGTGGTCGGCGCGATCGTCCCGTGGAACGTTCCGCAATTTTTGATCATGCCCAAACTGATCCCGGCGTTGATCGCGGGGTGCACGGTCATCATCAAGCCCGCGCCCGAAACCCCTTTGGACTCCTTGTGGTTGGCGGAGATGATCGAGCAGCTGGACCTTCCCGAAGGCGTGGTCTCGGTGCTGCCGGGCGGACCCGAGATCGGCGAGGCGCTGGTGCGCCACCGGGGTGTGGACAAGATCGCGTTCACCGGCTCGAGCGCGGTCGGGCGCCGCATCGCCGCCCTGTGCGGCGAGCAGCTCAAGCGGGTGAGCTTGGAACTGGGCGGCAAGTCGGCGGCGATCATCCTCGACGACGCCGACATCGGCAAGACAGTGGCCGGGCTGAAAACCGCCGGCCTGATGAACAACGGCCAGGCATGCGTCGCGCAGACCCGGATCCTGGTCAGCGACCGGCGCCACGACGAGGTGGTCGACGCGCTGGCCGACATGATGTCGTCCCTCAACGTCGGCGATCCGGCCGACGACGCCACCGACATCGGACCCCTTGTCGCACGACGCCAGCAACGCCGTGTCCAGGACTACATCAAGTCCGGCCAGGCCGAGGGCGCCCGCGTGGTGCTCGGCGGGCTGGACAGCCCGTCGGACCGCGGCTGGTATGTGCAGCCGACGCTGTTCGCCGACGCCACCAACGACATGCGGATCGCCCGGGAGGAGATCTTCGGTCCGGTCCTGACCGTGCTGCGTTATCACGACGAGGGCGACGCAATCCGGATCGCCAACGAGAGCGACTACGGTTTGGCCGGTTCGGTGTGGACCTCCGACATCGCACACGGGTTGGAGATCGCGGCGGGGGTGCGCACCGGCACGTACGGCATCAACATGTACACGCTCGACATCGGCGCTCCCTTCGGCGGCTTCAAGCAGTCGGGCATCGGACGCGAATTCGGCCCCGAGGGTCTGCACGAATACGTCGAACTCCAGACGTTGGTGTGCAAGGGGCAGCTGCCCCCGCTATAGACCCGTCCGAGACGCCTGACCCATGAGCGGCCCAGCGTTCGCCGCGGCACCGCTGGATTGAGTTCACCTCCGTCATCCACCGGACACCTGCAACGTGAGCTCGACCGGGCAGCACAGCGCACCGTGCTGATTGGTCACCTGGATCTCGACGTCCACGAGGCAGCGCGGCGGATCCACCGACGTGTCTTGCCGTTTGGCGACCGCGCGGCCCCGGCCGATCATGGTGTCGCCGGCGCATATCGAGCCCGTCAGCCGCAGCGAGCGGCGCACCACGCGGCTGCTCGGTCCCGCCCAGTCGGTCGCGACGCGGTCGGCGAAGCCGGCGAGATGCATCGTGTTGACGTAGATGGTCGGATTGCCTTGGCGCCGCGCGTATTCGGGATCGAAGTGCCCCGGAAAGTAATCCCAGGTCGCACCCGCGTTCTCCACCACACGCTGGTAGCTGATGTGGTCGACAACCTCGGGCAGGTCGACGGGAACGGCGATCTCGTCGAAGCTCAGCTCGCCTGCGGTCACGGGGACGCTGCAGGGGTGAAGCGGAACAGGGTGTTCCGGCACGTGGCGACCACCGTCGCGTCCTGGCGCCGATAGGTCTCCAGCGTCTCGACGAAATGACCGACGCCCAGGCGGGTCCGCTTCTCCGGCGACACCGACAGCAGTTCCTCGACGACGGTGAGCAGATCGCCTTCGACGATGGGCAGCAGGAACTCGACGTCGTTGGCCGCGTTGATGAATGTGGTGCCCGGCAGCGGCACCCGCAGCACCAGGGATGCCACCGGCGGTCGGCCCTGCGGCTCCCAGGGCGGAGGGATCAACCAGCCCATCAGCAGGGCCGGGGGCGCTAGTAGGCCTCCCCATTTGCGGTGGGCGAACTCGGCGTCCCAGTAGGAGCGATTGCCGTCGTGGACCATTGCGGCGAACAACTGGATGCGCGCCCCGCTGACGGCCGTGGTCGCGGTGCGCGGCTCGCTCGTCGCGCCGACCATCCGCAGCGCATCTTCATAGGTGCCGAAGGCCAGCTGGTAACTGAAATCCGGGTCCACGCCGCTCACATAACGAGCGGGTGCCGACTGGGCACCGAATCCCATTGCAGCTTGCGGGAAGTGAAGTACCAGCCGCCGCGCTCGTAGATCAGCGTGTCCTTGAACACCCCCGTCGCGCGCAGAGTGGTGTCGCCGTACATGCTGGCGAATAGCACGACGACACAACGCTGTACGGCGTTCACCCCGTCGATGCGGATCTCGTGGTCGACCGTCACCAGGCGCTGGCCGTCGCCGCCGTCGAAGGCGGCGCGCAGATCGTCGAACGTATCGCCGTCACGGGTGTAGGTGGCGCCGGAATGACGGAACGTGGCGATCCAGCGGTCCCGGTCGCCCTTGGAATATGCCCGGTTGTGCCGGGCGTTCAGGTCCAGGATGGCAGCGCGGCCGGCGGCGGCCAGGAGCATTTGCTGTTCCTGATAAGACATCGTCATTTTGGTCCCCAGCCTGTCTCGGAAAACGCCTGCCTATGAGCGAAGTGACGTAACCGTAGCGTAACTTTCCGACTATTACGTAACATTAACGTAACTTACCGGCTAACGATATAGCCCTGAGTTTCACTATCCCACGCCTCCCGAGTCACCCCCCGCGCGCGCAACAGGTCTTTGCGTATTCGTCCGATGACATTCTTCGGAAGTTCGCTGACGATCTCCACGAATCGGGGCACGCAGAAGTACGGCATCCGGGCCGCGCAGAAATCGAGCAGCTCGGTGTAATCCAATGTGGCCCCTAGCCGCAACGTCACAACGACCAGGATGTCGTCTTCGCCCAATGGGCTGGGCACCCCGACGGCGGCGGCTTCGGCCACGGCGGGATGGCGCGTGACCACGGTTTCCACTTCCACCGAGGAGACGTTTTCCCCGCGCCGGCGCAGCGAATCTTTCCTGCGGTCGACGTAGGTCAGGTTGCCCTCGCCGTCGAACCGGCCGAGATCGCCGGTGCGAAACCATTCCGGGTGGGGAATCGCCCGCAACCCCGGGCCGACATAGCCTTCGCTCATCACGTGCGGGTGGCGGGGCCGGCAGGTGATCTCCCCTACCGCGCCGGCGGGCACCGGTTCGCCGTCCTCGTCGACGATGCGCACCTGGAAATGGGGATTCGGCCGGCCCGACGTACCGGGCACCCCGTCGTCGGCGAGGGCCTTGACGGCGATCGGAAACGCCTCGGTCATCCCGTACATCGTGACAATGCGGCAGCCGTAACGCTTTTCGATGTCCCGGTAGTCCTTGGCGTCGATGGGAGCCGCGGAGATGAACCGCAACGGCAGCCGGGCATCGCGCGGATCCGCGGGCAGGTTGCGCAGCATCGAGACCATGGCGCCGGCGCCGGCGAAGCCGACGGCGCCGCGGGCGCGCACCTCGTCCCACACCTGGCCGGGATGAAAAGCTTCGGCCAGCACGGTCGTCGCGCCGAGCAGCATCGGGGCCAGCACGCTGGGCGCCGCGCTGAGGTGAAACAGCGGCATCGCCGTCCACAGCACTTCCCCCGCGCGCAATTCCCAGGCCGACGCGACCGTCGCGGCGACCGTGAACAGGTAATGCCAGGTCGTGGCGACCGCTTTCGAGGGCCCGGTGGTACCCGAGGTGTAGAAAAGGCAGCCCACGTCCGTCGCCGCGGCGGCGGTGTCGGCAAGCGGTGTGCCGGCTCCTCGGCTCAGCGTCGATGCGAGTGAATCGCCTTGCACCACCACGGTCGGCGGGTGGTCCAACGCGCCGGCCACCTCGTCGAGCCGGGGCCGGCGCTCGGCATCGGTCAGGACGACCTTCGCCTGTGACGGCCGCAGGGCGTCCAGCAGGAAGTCCCCCTTGTTCGCGGCGTTGACAGCGGCGCTCACGGCGCCAAGGCGCGCCGCGCCCAACCAGAAGTAGACCCATTCGGGGCAGGTGCCGGTGAATAAGGCCACGCCGTCTCCACGACAGATCCCCAACTCCGCCAGCATGTTCGCCGCGGCGCACGACCGCTGCCGCATCTGCTCGAAGGTCACGTCGACGCCGGCGATCGACATCATCACCCGGTCGGCATACTGTTCGGCGCGCCGATCGAGCACGGCCGCGACGGTGAAGCTTTCGACGCCGAAGTCGGCGGGTCCGGGCATCAGGCTTTCGCGGCCGCCGGGTCCGGCTGACCGTCGGCGGTGTAGCCGAAGTCGGACGGCGAGGGTTGCGCGCCCGGGTAGAAGCGATGCGCCCAGCGGCGTAGGGCGGCATAGTCGTGGGCCTCTTCGGGAGCCAGGTTCGGCTTCTCCAGGTACTTCATGTTCTCCCACGTGAAGAAGTCTTGTTTGATGACTTCCTGCTGCAGCCCCAGGAATTTGGCCGCGCGACCGGTCGGCACGTCGCCCATGTCGCCGGGCTCGCGGACGGAAGCCTGCGTGTAGAAGTAATCGGTGTAGTCTTCGTCGACCGGCGTCTGCCCGGTGACCTGCACCGTGGCCACCAGTTCGCTGGGGAAGCGGACGACCCCCAGACCCAGCGAGTAGTTGTCGTAGATGATCTTGGCGTCGACCGGTCCGTTGGGGGTCAGCCAGGTCGACGCGCGGCCCCCGCCGAAATGGGCGTTGACGGTCGCGTGCAAGTGGTAACCGGACACCTCGAACGACGCGGTGGTCGCGGGATTGGCGGCCTTGTGCACGTACTGCACGTGATACGGGTCGGCGGCGTTCTCGATGATCATCTGCGGGTGCACCTTCACCCGGTTGAGCATCTGGGTGTGCGGGTGCAACGGGTAGTACTCGTTGGTCTCCAGTTCAGGGAGCACCGGCGGTTGCCAGTACGGCGCCCGCCCGTGCCGCTCGTGCCACACGAGCACGAAGCCGTACCACTCCATGGTCGGGTAGGTGCGGATGCGCACGTTGTTCTTGCACCCGATCTTGCTGTAGGGGATCAGCGCGTTGCTACCGTCGCCGCGCCACTGCCAGCCGTGCCAGGGACAGACGATGTTCTCCCCCTCCACGGTGCCCCCGACACCCAGGTTCGCACCGAGGTGCTGGCAGTAGGCGTCCATCACGTGCACGCGGCCGGCCTCGGTGCGGAAGATGACGAGCTCCTCACCGAAGTAGTGCGCCCGCTTGACGTCACCGGCGGCCAGGTCGGATCCGAAGGCGACGATGAACCAGCCTGTCGGGAACCGGTAGGTCGACAGTGCGATACCCGCCTGCCCGAACTCGCGTTCCGAGGGATCTCCGGCCGAATCCGGTGCCGGGTCCGAAATTGTATGCGTCACGAGCTCTCCATATCCCGCCCAGGCGAAGCGTGCCCAGCGCAACCGGGCCGCGCTTCACTCACCACGGTTCGACGACACCGTCTATTTTTACTATCTTAAGCATTGAACGTCAACGCGGCGCGGACGCGCCCTGGCAGAGCGGGATATCACATGACGGCTGCGGCGGTGGACCTTTCCGACTTCGCCCTGTGGCGCAATGGTTTTCCGGACGAACTGTTCGCGGAGTTGCGACGCAGCCGGCCGATCTTCCGCCACGACCTGACCCCGGGCGTGGCGCAGACCGTGCACCGTGATTTCTGGGTGGCGACCAAACACCGGCACGCCGTCCGCCTGCACCGGGACACCGAGTCGTTCACCGCGGCCGACGGCCCGCTCATCCAGCCGGTTGCCCTGTTCTCGGCGTCCCCAACGATCATCACGCTGGACCCGCCGGAACTGAACAAGCGCCGCAAACTCATCTCCAACGCGTTCAATCCGCGGGCGATCGCCAAGCTGGAGGACGGCATCCGGGCGCGTGCGGCACGGATGATCGATGCGCTGCTCGCCAAAGGCGGCGGGGACTGGATCGAGGACGTCGCCGACGCCCTGCCGATGACGGTGATCGGCGACATCATCGGCATCCCGGACGAGGACCGTCCGCGGATATTCGACATCTTCGACCGCATCCTGAAGGTGCTTGCGCCCGAGGCGGGCCCGAGCGGGCGGGTAGAGCTCGACCTCTTCGCGTCGGTGTTCGCTTACGCGACGGAGCTGACCGCGGAGAAGCGGCGCAACCCCACCGATGACATCTGGAGCACGTTGGCGACCGCGGCGATCACCGGCGAAGACGGCGAGGAATTCAGCCTGCCCGCCAACGAACTGGAGTTCTTCTTCTTCGTGCTGGCCTTCGCCGGCAGCGACACCACTAAGAACGCACTGGCCATCGGGCTGCAGGCCTTCATGGCGAATCCGGAGCAGATCGAGCGCTACCGCGAGCAGGAAACGCTGCGGCCCGGCGCCATCGAGGAGGTGCTGCGCTGGGCCTCGCCGGTCGCGTACTGGACGCGCACCGCCAAGGTCGACGTTGAAATGGATGGCCAGCACATCGCAAAGGGTGCACGGGTGGTGTCGATGCTGCGCTCGGCGAACCGCGACGAGGAGGTCTTCGCCTCGCCCTTCACGTTCGACATCGGCCGTCAGCCGAACCCGCACGTCGCCTTCGGGGGCGGCGGACCGCATCACTGCCTGGGCGCCATGCTGGCCCGCGCCGAGCTGCGGGCGGTGTTCGACGAACTGTTGTTGCGCTGCGAGGAGATCGAAATCGGTCCGGCCAAGGTGAATTACCCGAACCTGACCACCAACATGTCGATCTACGACGCGATGCCGATATCGCTGAGCGAGAGGCGATAAGTTAGTAGGGCGCCGGCGAATCCCCGAAAACCGCGAGAACCGCCAACGGGTCCAGGTAGTCACGCCAATGCACGATTTTGCGATCCTTGACCGTGATGACCGAAACGAACCGGTTGACGTACGGCGCACCTGTGCGCACCACCGTGCCGTGCATGGTGTACTCGAGAACCACCACGGACTTCTCGGGATCGTAGTAGCGGTGCACGTCACTGCTGTGGCTTTGAACGATCGAATCGCCGTAGTCAGAGTAGAGCTCGGCGAGCGCCTCTCGTCCCACGACCGTGCGCGGATAGTCGGGGACGGTGATGACGAATTCGACCACCACATCCTCGGCATGCATGTCGAAAAAGTCGGCACCGTCCACCAGAGCCTTCAGGCACTCGGCGACAACGTCGAAGTAGGGCCGCATCGCGGCGTACCGAGTCATGTCTCGCAACGACATAGACGCACTCTATGGCGCACCGCCGACAGGTGCAGGGCGCGTCAGTCGATCAGCCGCAGCGCGGCCTTGGGGCACTGATCCACCGCGGCGCGCACGTCGATCTCCAGCCGCGGCGGCACGGGGCCGTCCGCGATCTGCACCACGTCTTCGTCCCCGAGTTCGAAGACTTCCGGCGCCAGCGATTCGCAGAAACCGTTGGCCTCACACAGGTTTTCGTCCACTGTCACGCGCACCAGATGCCCTCCACTTCTCTAGAGGCCCTTGGGTCGGGTCCCGATCACCCCACTGGTTGCGAGGCGTGTCAGTTCGTCGTCGGTCAGCCCGCACCGATCGCGCAGTACGTCTTCATTGTGCTCGCCCAATCGCGGCGGTGGCCGCAGTAGCCAGTTGTCCTGGCCGGCCAGCCGGGCGAACGGGGGGCATGGATATAGGCCTGCACCGGTGCTGGGGTGGTGCAGGGTCTCGAAGAATCCGCGGTGCCGTAGTTGGAGATTGTCGGTGACCAATGACGGCGAGACCACTGGCGCGGCGGGAATGCCGGCGGCGGCCAATTGCTCCACCGTCGCGCCGAGGGGCAGGTGGGCGAACCACTCCGCGAGCCGGCGATCGACGTCGTCCGCCCGATGACGCCGCGCCGCGACGGTGGACAGCTCCTCGTCGCACCAGGCCGGTCGACCGATCAGCTCGACCAGCGCGCGCCACTGCGGGTCGTCGCGCACGGTGACAGCGATCCAGTCGTCATCGCCGGCGCACCGGTAGATGTTCTGGATCGCGTCGCCGTGCCCGCGGTTGCCCCGCCGGGTCAGTGTCGCGCCGAAGACCTCGGATTCGATCGCCTGGATCGCGGTGGCGTTCAGCACCGTTTCGAGCATCGGCAGCTCGACGAGCTGCCCCGATCCGGTCCGTTCGGCGAAGTTCAGCGCCGCCAGCACGGCGAACGCGGCGTGCACGCCGGCCAGCGGGTCGCAGGCCCCCCGCGGGGTCACCGGTGGCTCGTCGGGCAGCCCCGTCACCCAGGCCAGGCCGGCGATCTGCTCCATGGTGGGGGCGAATCCGACCCGATCCCGCCACGGCCCGTCCAGCCCGAAGGCGGGCATGCGGGCAACCACGAGTTCGGGATTGACGTTCAGCAGCACGTCGGCGGTCAGGCCGAAGTGGTCCATCACCCGTGGTGAGAAGTTCTCGATGACCACATCGGCGCCGGCGGCCAGCTCGGTGAACAGGCGGCGCCCGTCTTCGGAGCCCAAATCCAGCGTGACGGAACGCTTATTGGTGTTCATGGCGTGGAAGACCCAGCCGTACTCCCACCAATCGTCGACATCGGTGCGCATGCCACCCGAATAGCGAATGCCATCGGGTCGCTGGATGGATTCCACCTTGACGACATCGGCGCCGAAGGCGGCCAGCAGGTGGGTTGCCGCGGGACCGGCCCAGAACGCGGTCAGGTCGACGATGCGCACACCGGCCAGGGGTAACGTGCGCGGAGCCGAGCCCACCCCGGGTTCCCTTGCGGGCCAGAGCGTCTCATCGTTGGCCTCGCCGACAACGGGCGCGGCCCCCGGCGGTGCGGGCGCGCACGCCGACATCAGCCATGGCGGCCGGGGCTGGTGAAAGCCGGCGGGATTGGCAACGAACGCCCCGCGCTGGGTCACGTACTCCATATTCCGGATCGTGGAGCCGTTGCCCAGCGCCGCGATCGGCAGCCGGAACAGTTGGCCGAGCTCAACTATCTCCTCGACCGTGCGTTCGGCCAGCCATGGGCGGATCTGTTCACGGATCAGGTCGCGGTAGGCCCACCGGCCGATCTGGAACCGCAGCTGCTCGATCTCCTCGAGCTGCGGACACCCGACCATCGCGAGGAAGTCGAGCCATTGCTGGCCTGTGACCATGGTGATCCCGACGTAGCCGTCTTTGGCCGGCTCGATGGAGGGCACTTCGAGGGTACGGCGGATCGGCGGCACCCGCAGCAGCTGGGAGTGCAGCCATTCGCTGCTCTGCATGGCGGTGAGCGCCTCCAGCATGGACAGGTCGAGGTGCTCACCGGGGCCGCCGCGGTCGACGCGGCGGCGCACGGCCAGCGCACCGAAGGCGGCGTACACGCCGCCCATGTACTCCCCCAGGTCGCCGCCGATGGAGATGGGCGGCCCGGCGGGATCGCCGCGGAAGCCGGGCGAGCCCGCCCACGCCTGCAGGGTGAATTCGCTGGCGGCCCGGTCGGCGTACGGTCCGGCCCAGCCGAAGTCGGAGATCGTGGCGATGATCGCGCGCGGGGAGGCCGCCAGCAGCCGCTGCGGGTCGACGCCCAGGGCCGCCGCCCGCTCCCGGCCGGCCGTGATGACGACGACGTCCGCGGCGGCCAGCAACGCGTGCATACCCTCCGCATCCGGCGGGTGGGTCACGCTGCGCTTGCCGGCGTTGAGGTACGCGAACAACGGCGCACTCCGCCCCTCCGGCACCGGCGACCGAGTGGCGGAGTACCGGCGGAGCCAATCGCCTTGCGGTGGTTCGATTTTGCACACCTGAGCGCCCGCGTCGGTCAGCAGCTTCCCGCAGTAGCTGCCCGCTATCCGGTCGCTGATCTCGACGACGCGCAGGTCATGCAGCGGCGTGGGCCGGCTGTCGGACCGCTCGCTCACTTACTACCCGCCCTCCCGATCGACACGCGATCGAAGAAGCTATTTATACCATTACTGCTAAAATAGCTAAGCCAGCGAGTTGCTTTGCATCGAGGATCGGATGACCGCCTTGGGAATTGGGCAGGACGCCCGTCGCCGATTATCGGCGCCGCGGATCGCAGAAATCGTAGCCGACGAGTTGCGCCGCCAGATCATCAACGGCGAGCTCGCCGACGGCGATCTCTTGCCGCGTCAAGAGGTGCTCGTCGAACAGTTCAACGTGAGCCTGGTTTCCCTGCGCGAAGCGCTGCGGATCCTGGAAACCGAGGGGCTCGTTTCGGTCCGGCGGGGTAACCGCGGCGGGGCCGTCGTGCACGCCCCGGCGAAGACGAGCGCCGCCTACATGCTGGGATTGTTGCTGCAAAGCGAGTCCGTGGCCGTCGCCGACCTCGGCATGGCGTTGCAAGAACTCGAACCCGCGTGCGCCGCCCTGGCCGCCCGGCGGCCGGACCGGGCGGACACCTTGGTGCCCGAACTCAACCGGGTCAACGACTCCATGGCCGAAAACATCGAAGACGGTGGGCTGTTCACCGAAATCGGCCGCGAATTCCACGATCTCGTGGTCCGCGGCTGCGGTAATCACACCATCATCGCGGTGGTCGGCAGCTTGGAGACGCTGTGGACCAGCCACGAACAACAGTGGGCGGACGAGAGCGCGGCGCGTGGCACCTATCCTTCGTTGGCGCAACGCCGGGCCGTGCTCAGCACGCACGTCAAGCTGACCGAGACCATCGCGGAGGGCGACGTCGACCGGGCGCGCCGCATCGCCGGTCGCCATCTCGCCGACACCCAGACCTATGTGCTCTCCGGTGGGCCCGATCAACGAATCCACGCGTTGTCGCCGCAAGCCTTGTCGCGGACGCGGGATTTCCGGCAATCGTAAGCGGCGGCCGTTGAGAACCGCATTGGTCACCGGCGGCAGCGGCGGGATCGGCAAGGGGTGCGGCCGCAAGTTGGTCGAGCTCGGTTACGACGTGGTGCTGGCGGCGCGGCGCGAAGCGCCGTTGCGTGCGGCCGCCGAGGAGATCGGTGCCCGCCACGTCGTGGCCGACGCGTCGGACCCGGACGGATTCGCAGCTGCGGCAAGCGCATTGGAAACGATCGACCTCGTCGTCCACGCCGCGGGCACGTTGGGCGGGACCTACGCACGCAAGCAGACGTTCGAGCAGTGGCGGACCATCATGTCGGCCAATCTGGATTCGTGCTTCGTGGTGACCGCCGCCACGCTGCCGAGGATGCGCCCGGGTTCGCGATTCGTGTTCATCTCCTCGTCGGCCGCGCACGAACCGATGATGGCGCGGACGGCCTACTCGGCGTCGAAGGCCGGTATGAACGCATTCGCGCGGGCCCTGGCATTGGAGGTCGATCGCGACGGCATCAACGTCCACATCGTCACACCCGGTCCGGTGGAAACCGAGATGCTGCAGGACGTTCCCTTCGAGATGTACGCGATTCGGGTCTCGGATGTGGCGGACGCGGTCGCCTGGCTGGATACCGTCGACCCGTCCGTCGACCTCCCGGAGATTCGGCTGAGCGCGGTGCAACGCGGCCCGTACGCCCGGCCGCCGGTGGTGCCTACGGAGGCCCGCCGCCGGAGGCAGCGAACGCCTTGATCACCGTCTCGCCGAATTCGTCCAGGGAATCGGGCACGGCGAAGTCGGCGAACCACACGTAGAACCGCTCGACCCGCTGGGCGGTCAGTCCGGTGAAGTGTGCGATCAGCTCGCCGGCGTCGCCGCACACCAGCCCCGAGCCCAGGTTGCCGAATCGCCGCTGGCTGACCTCGCGCACTTTGTCCGGATCGCCGCCCGTGCGGACGAACCCCACCATCTGCTGGACCGACACCCGGGCCGTTCCCGCGGAGGGCGCCAGCTTGGGCAACTTGTCGAGGTGGTTGGCCGGCACGTTCCACCAATCCGCATGTCTGCGAACCAATTCCATCATCCTGGGGCCGGTGCCACCCAGGACCAGCGGTATCGGATACGACCTTCGGGGGGCCTGCGGAGCCGGGCCGCCCTGCGGATCGTCGCCCCAGTACCGCCTGATCAACTCGAGGTGGCGCCCGAGTTGTTCCACCCTGGCCACCGGATCCTGCTGGCCGACATCGAATCTGGTGAACTCCGCGGGCCAGGATCCGGCGCCGAGACCCAGCTCGAATCTGCCCCCCGACGCGTCCGACAGGGTGACGGCTTGCTTGGCCAGCACGGCGGGGTGGCGAAACGCGTCGCACAGCACCAGGTGTCCGATCCGCAGCCGCTCGGTCTTGGCCGCCACCCAGCCGGCAATGCTTATTGCCTCCCAGATGCTTTCATCGGGCAGACCGGGGGCCTCGAGGTGATCGATGAACGCCATGCCGTCGAAGCCACTGGCCTCGGCGTGGCGCGCCCGCTCCACGATGTCGGCCGCCGACAGCCGCACCTGCGGCAGGAACAAATACCACTCGACCATGCGCCCACCTATGCGTATATCGCCGTGCGATTGCGAACCGGGCCGCTAGTTTACTATTTTTATTATGTTAGGGGTCTTATGGATGTCGGACTGAACGCGGACCAGCTGTCGCTGCGCGACACGGTGCGCGACATCCTGCGCACGGAATGCCCGCCCGATGCGGCCCGGCAAGCGATCACCGATCCGGAGCGCTGGCGCGCGCTGTGGAAGACGGTTGTCGACCTCGGTTGGACGGAGCTCGCCGAGGCCGGCGACTACGGGCCGGTCGAGCTCGCGGTGGTGCTCGAGGAATGCGGTGCGGCCCTCGCGCCGGTGCCGTTGCTGAGCAGTGTCGGTCTGGCCGCGGGCGCGCTGCGGCACACCGGTCTCGAGGCGGTTCTCGACGACATCGCGGGCGGAGCCGTCGCAACGTTGGCCGTGCATGCCAGGGGTTCCCGGCTGGCGGGTGTGCCGATGACGCTGCACGGCGGACGGCTCCGGGGCCGGGCGGTCGCGGTTCCCAACCTGTCCCGGGCCGACCTGCTCGTCACGCTCGCGCGGGCCGACGCCGTCCCCGGCGGCACAGTGGTGGCGGCCGTTCGCTGCGGCGACGGGGTGACAGTGATCGCCGGCGAGTCGACCGACCCGGCGCAACCGCTCGCGGACGTCGAGGTCGACGCCGAGCCGGTGGCCACGGCACCCGTCGACGTGGACGCGGCGTTGACGCCGCCATTGGTGGCCGCCGCCGCAGATTTGGTCGGCGTCGCCCGCGCCGCCCTGCATCGCGCCGTCGAGCACGCGAAGACGCGCCGCCAGTTCGGCGCGCCGATCGGCGCCTTCCAAGGCATCAAACACGCGCTCGCCGACAACTACGTCGGCTTGGAGCGCGCGCGCAGCCTCACCTACGCCGCGGCCGCGCGACTGGCCGATCCGACCTCGTCCCCCGCGGCCGCGTGGACCGGCGCGGCGCTCGCCAAGGCGGCGGCCGGCGAGGCGGCCGTCAATTGCGCCAGAACCGCGGTCCAGGTGCACGGTGCACTCGGGCAGACCTGGGAGCACGACGCTCACCTCTACGTCCGGCACGCCTGGCAGACCGCCGCGATGCTGGGAGACAGCCGCGCGCTGTACCACGAGGTGGGCCGCCGCTTCGCAGGAACCGCGAAATGACCGCGCCGACAGAGGAATTCGGCGCCTGGCTGACCGACTTCCTGCCGAAGGACTACTACGCCAACTATCGGCAATACCGCTGGGACCTGACACTGCGGCGGGCCTACCAGCGGGCCGCGTTCGAGGCCGGATGGATACAGCCGACCTGGCCGCGGGAGCACGGCGGCCGGTCCCTGGGCTTGCGGGATGCGATGGAGGTCAGGATCGAGGCGGCGCTGCGGTCGGCGCCCAAGCTGCCCAACATCGCCGGCCCCAACGTCGCCGCACCCGGGATCCGGCAATTCGGCACGCCCGCCCAGATCGACCGCCTCCTGGTACCGCTGCTGCGCGGTGACGAATGGTGGGCGCTCGGCATGTCCGAGCCCGAAGCGGGATCGGATTTCGCCGGCCTGCGTACGCGGGCCGAGCGTGACGGCGACGCCTTCCGGGTGAACGGGCACAAGATCTGGACCACCCAAGCCCACGAGTCGCGGTGGTGCACCCTGTATGCCCGCACCGATCCGGAGGCACCCAAACACCGGGGTATTTCCTGCCTCATCCTCGACCTGCAATCGCCGGGGGTGCGGATCGAGCCCATCCGGATGGCATCGGTCTCCGACGAGACGTTTTGCGAGGTCTTCCTCGACGACGTCGAGGTGCCCGCCGACAACCTCCTGGGGCCGCTGGATGGGGGGTGGAACGTCGCGTTGTCCTCGCTGCACCACGAACGCCAGATGATCTGGATCATGAACTGGGTCGAGATCAAGCGCGGACTCGACGCCGTATGCCGCGCACAGCCGACGGCGGATATCTGCGCCGAGCTCGGTTCCCTGCTCGCCGACGCGGAAGCGTTGCGGGCCACCGGATACCGCGCCCTGGGCAACGAACTGGCGGGGCGACCCAGCCCCGAAGCCGACACCATGAAGCTACTCGGATCGGTTACCCTGCAGCGGGTTTGGGACCTGGCCGCCGCAACCGAGGGAATGCAGGCGCTCGGCGATCCAGACCTGCTCTTCGAACGCCAGGACGCGCTGGCCGCGACGATCTACGGCGGAACATCGGAAGTGCAGCGCAACATCATCGCCGAGCGGCTGCTCGGGCTGCCGAAGGGATGACGACGATGGATTACGACCTCGGCGACGACGCCGCAGAGTTGCGGAAACACCTGCGAGAGCTGATATCCGACCACATTCCCGCCGACTTCCTCGGGGCCTGCACCGAGAACCCGCGCGATCTCGCCACCACCGAGACGTTCTGCAAGCTACTGGCCGCGGAGGGACTGCTGGCGCTGGCCTGGCCGAAAGAGCATGGCGGCGGTGGGGGTTCGGTGTGGCAGCAGACCGTGCTGCGCGAGGAGATGTGGGCTCAGCACGAGCCACGCGGTCCCCAGTACATGGGCATCAACTGGGTGGGCCCGGCGCTGATGCGCTACGGAACGGACGAGCAGAAGGCCAAGCACCTGGCGGCCATCGCCGCCGGTGACGTGATCTGGTGTCAGGGGTTTTCCGAGCCGGAGGCCGGAACCGACCTCGCCTCGCTGCGTACCCGCGCCGTCCCGGACGGGGACGGGTGGCGCATCACCGGCCAGAAGGTGTGGACGTCCTACGCGTTGATGGCGTCCTGGTGTGTGCTGGCGGCGTGCACCGATCCCGAGGCCCCAAAGCCCAAGCGGCTCACCCTCTTTCTGATTCCGATGGACCGGCCCGGCTTCACCGTCCGGCCCATCGGATCGATGCTGGGGCCGCATCACCTCAACGAGATGTTCTTGGACGGCGTACCGGCGTTTCCCGGCGACGTCCTCGGCGAGGTCGGCGACGGCTGGCGGGTGATGCGTGAGGCGCTGGCGTTCGAGCGCGTCGGCATCGCCCGTTACGCGCGGTGCGAGTCGTTGCTCGAACGGATGCGGGCCCAACTCGGCGACGACTGGGACACGCTGCCCGAGTCGCTTCGATCGCGGTGGGTGCGGGCGCTCGTCGACCTCCGGGTGGCCCGGCTGCTGGCCTACCGGGCGGTGTCGCTGCAGGATGACCCGGCGGCGGGCGCGGCGGCCAGCGCGGCCCGCATCGCCACCACCACCTGCGATCAGCAGGTCGCCGAGCTGCTCTTCGACGTGCTGGGTCCGATCGCACTGGACAGCGGCTCCGGCGCGGCGCTGCACGGGGCGATCGAGGACCATTGGCGCTATGCCCAGGCGGCCACCGTGGCGTCGGGCACGATCGAAGTGCAGAAGATGTTGGTGGCCCGCGACGTTTTGGGAGAACACCGATGAAAACCGAACTACCCCAAGACATCAGCGAATTCGCCGCGGTCGCGGCCAAGCGATTCACGCGGCTGGGCGGCCCGCAGGCGGCGTTGTGCGCCGAGACCGACGACGGCGTCCGGGAAGCCGCGCGCACGGCCTTGAGCGAGGTCGGCGCGTTCGACCTCGATGTCCGCACGGAGGCGGACGACCTGCTCGCGGGGGCCGTGCTGTGCCGGGCCGCCGGGGCGGCAGCGTTGTCCTATCCGGTGGTCGAGGAGCTGTTGGCGATCGACGGCGCCCGCCTTGCCCTGGTCAACCCCGAGGCGCCGCGCATCGACCACGGTGACCTGCCCGGTGATTGGGTCGCCGCCGACCTCGACGGCACCCGCTACCGCCCGCGCCCGGCGTCGCGGACCACCGCCAAACTCGGGCCGTTCCTGGTGCCCGCTTCCCTCGGGGAACCCGATGGAACCATTCCGGCCAGTGACGTTAACCTTCATCTCGTGCTGGGATCATGGCGGATTCTGGGATCGGTGGAGCAGGCGCTGCACATCGTCACCGACCACGTGCGCGCCCGCATCCAGTTCGGTAAACCGCTGGCGGATTTCCAGGCCGTCAGGTTCGCCGTCGCGGAGGCCGCCGTCGCCGTGCGCGGGCTCTGCGAATTGGCGAAATTCACCGTCTGCCGGCCGGAATCGCTACCCACAGAGATCCATTCGGCGGACGCACTCGTTCTTCGGCTCAAGGCATCCGACACCGCGCGGCAGGTGCTACGCACCGCCCACCAGCTGTTGGGGGCGTTGGGTTTCTGCGATGAGTCCGACATCAGCGTGCTCGACCGGCACACCCAGCCCTTGATCCGCCTGCCATTGGGCGCCGAGGCGCTGACATTGCGCCTGATCCCCGACGTCCGGGACGGCTCGCTGGAAACACTGTTCAGCGGGCCGGTATCCGCGTGACGCGCGCCGGCGACGATGCAGAGCGACGCGATGAGGAGGAGCGGCGCTCATGACGGAGCCCGCCGCGGACGAGGCGACGGCCAACCCGTTAGCCGACGGAATCCCCTTCGGCGTCAAGCTCCACGAGCTCGCCGAGCGGCGCCCGAACGACCTCGGGGTCACCATCGTCGCCCTCGACGGCACCACGCGCTCGCTGACTTTCGGTGAACTCGACGCCCGCGCCAACCAGTGGGGCCGGGCGCTGGCCGCCAACGGCGCTAAGACCGGATCCCTTGTCGCCGTGGCGATCCCCAACTCCGAGCACCTTGTGCTGGCCACGCTGGGGTGCTGGAAGATCGGCGCCGTACCCGTGCCCATGCACTGGGACCTGCCCGAGTGGGAGCGCGACAGGGTGCGCGAGGTGATCAATCCCGCTGTGGTCGTCGACAACGCGAGCCGGTGGCGCCTGGCGGCGCAGGCGGCGGCCGAGTCCGCCGACGTCCTGCCCGTGGCCGTCTCCCCCAATATCAACGGCATCTGCAGCAGCGGATCCACCGGCGTGCCAAAGGTGATCCTCAGTCTGGCACCGTCGCTGTGGACCCCCCAGCACGGCGAGCCGTTCCTGTCGAACTGGACGCCGGTAGCGCAGCCGCAGACCATCATGGTGCCCGCGCCGATGTACCACACCAACGGCTTCGCCACCTTCTTCTTCCTGCTGGCCGGGGACCACCTGGTGATACTCGAAAAGTTCGATGCGGCTGTGGTTCTGGACGTGATAGAAGGCTTCCGGATCACCAACTTCACCGCCACGCCAACCATGCTGGCGCGGATTGCGGCCCGGCCGGACGTCCGGCAGCGGGACCTGTCCAGCATCGTGTTCGTCCTGCAGGGCGCCGCCGTGATGCCTCCCTCGCTGATGCACACCTGGTTCGAACTGCTGAGCCCCCAGCAGATCGTGTCGGCCTACGGCATGACCGAGAATCTCGGGCTGACCGCGCTGCGCGGCGATGAGTGGCTGGCTCATCCCGGCAGCGTCGGCCGCGGTTTCCGCGACACCGAGATCCGGATCCTCGACGCAGGAACCACAGAGCTGGGTCCCGGTGAGCACGGCGAGATCTATCTACGCGCACCGATGAGCGCGGGCTCGCGCTATGTCGGCGGCGCGCCGCCGCTGCCCTCGACCGAAGACGGTTTCCGCTCGGCCGGCGACATCGGCTATTTGGACGAGGACGGCTATCTCTACATCGTCGACCGCCGCGTCGACATGATCATCACCGGCGGCGCGAATGTGTTTCCGGCGGAGGTGGAGTCGGCGTTGGCCGGCCATCCCGGCATCGCCGACGTCGTCGTCATCGGCCTCGCCGATGCGCAATGGGGGCGCAGGGTGCACGCGGTGGTGCAGCTGGCCGACGGTGCGGCGCTGACCGAAGATGACGTGATCGAGTACGCGAAGAGCCGGCTGGCCCACTACAAGGCTCCCAAGACCGTCGAGTTCGTCGACGCGATTCCCCGCACCGCGGCGACCAAGGTCAATCGCTCCGCGATGATCGAGGCCCGGGGCGGCTGAACCGTCCGACGCCGAAAGCTTCACCCAACCGGTGCGATTCCCGAACTCGAGATGGTGAACCCGCGACCCGAGACGACGGTGCACGTCACGCCATCGGTCTCGGACCGGCATGTGAACGGCCCGGCTCCCATCGTGTGGCCATAACCGAGGATCGGAGTGCCTTCCGCCGGGTTGGCCAGACAGCTTTCACCTGTGCAGCGTGAGAGGGTCCCGCTGGTGTCCATGCTCACCGACGCCGGTGGCGCCAAGGTGAAGCAGAATGTTTCGTCCGGGATGCCGCGACGCTGGTAGTTGATCTCGCAGCTGATGTTGCGTGACGGGGACAGGAAGGCCACGTAGTTATCCTGATCCGCGATGGCCGACGGGACGAGCAGGGTGCTCCCGACGCCCACCAGAACCGCCGCGACGGTCAGCGCTTTTCTCAACACATGCCAACCGTGCCACAGCGGGGGAAGCGACGGACCGATTCGGGCGTTCCGTTACGGATGTTCATGTGCGACGCCGTATGCGTTGACATCTATCACCAGCAGAAGACATCCACCGAGTTAACTAATCGTGATACCCCGTATAGGTATCTATGCTGTTCCGTTTGATACACGGGTCTCGTCGATCATCCTTGAAACCCAGCTCCTATTAGCGTAATCCGTGAACGACTGGCCGCAGGCGTCAAATCGAGCTCGCCGCACCTGACATATACCCCCTGGGGGTGATAGCATCACGACCATCATGCCCTTGCAAATCGCCCACACGAACCGGTGGCTGCGCTACACCACCGCAGTCGTGGCACTTTTCTGGGCAGTGGGCGTCGCCGCAGGGTGCCACCTACCGCACCTTGCCGCAGCGGCTCCGGGAACGTCATCCCACACGTCGACTGCCGAGCGTCCCGAAGTTGCCACGCCGGCTCACCTTGTAGCCCCCGGCAGCGACTCATGCTCGCCCCTGAACCAGGGCTGCAAGCACGTCGTTCAGGCATCCTCAACCAGCGATCTGGCAGCACTTACCGTCGCCTTCGCAACGGTGGTGGCCGGGTCGTTGGCCTGGCCATTGCCTGCGGTGCCGCGGGGTCCGCCTCGAACCGCCGGGGTCACCTTTCATTGTTCGGGTCGAAACCTCTTGACCCGCTTCTGCATCGCTCGTATCTGATCGGTCAGCGTCAAGCCGTCGCGGGTTCCCGTCGGCTGGTTGCCGCTGTCCATATTCATCGCCGCGGGCGAATCGCCACGGCATTCATTTTGAGAAACGAGAGATACATGAGTCTTGCATTGTCTGCATATCGAAATCATTCCGGCAGTGTCACTTTGGAGAGCCGACGGGAGGAGCGGTCATGACGGCACGTCCGGAACAGCCAGGCGCGCTGGTGATCGGGGCCGGTGTGAGCGGCTGGACCACCGCGCTGGTGCTGGCCCGGCGAGGCTGGCGCGTCGTCGTGGCCGCGGACCGGTTCGGCGTCGACACTGTGTCGACGGTGGCCGGCGCCCTGTGGGAATGGCCACCATCGGTGTGCGGCCGCCACCACAACGAGTCCGTATTGGGCCGTTCGGCGGAGTGGGCACGCTATTCCTACATTCGCTTCGCGCGGCTCGCTGCCGATCCGCGAACCGGGGTCAGCCTGCGTCCGGCGGTGTTCTACTTCTCCCGGCCGGTCGATGAGGACCCGGCCGAGCTGGCCAAGATGACCGAGGTCGAACGGTTCGTGCCCGGGTTCGTGCGCGACCCCGACCTGATCGCCGCCCACGGTGTCAGCCCCGACGCCGGGGTGGTGGACGCCTACTCCTACCTGGCGCCCACCATCGACACCGACTGGTACCTGGCATGGCTGGCCCGCCAGGCCGAGGCCGCCGGCGTCACGGTCGTCCGGCGTAGCGTCCGCGGCCCGCTCGCCGATCAGGAGGACGAGCTGCTCGCCGAGCACGGGGTCGAGCTGATCATCAACTGCTCGGGACTGGGAGCGCGCGAGCTGGCCGGTGACCCGACCGTGGTGCCGCACCGAGGCGCGCTACTGCGGGTAGTCAACGACGGCAGTCACATGGCGCACGTGACTTCGGCCCACGCGGTGGCCAACGATGCGAGTACCGACAACCAGGACATGGTCTTCATCGTGCCCCGTGGGGCCAACCGGCTGTTGCTGGGCGGCCTGGTGGAGCACGGCGAGTACGGCACCGACCTCAACTTGGACGGTTATGCGCCGCTGCGGGAGATGCTCGACCGCTGCGTGCGGTTCCTGCCGATCCTGCGCGACGCCCGCCTGGATGCGGTGGACCCGGTCCGGGTCGGGCTGCGGCCCTTCCGCGAAGGCGGCGTGCGGCTGCAACGCGAACCCGGCAGCCGGATCGTGCACAACTACGGACACGGAGGTGCGGGCGTGACGCTGTCGTGGGGATGCGCGGACGAGGCTGCCCAACTGGCCGATGCCGTGCTCGCCCGACGGGGTGTCGCATGAACCGTTCCCGCGAGTGATCTAGGTCGAATTAGTCAGCATTTCAGAGGGATTCAGCTTCCTGTCATAGAAAGGATCAAAATCATGATGTCCATGCCCGCACCCGAGTGGGTGACGCTCTTAGCCTGGATGGTGACCGGCCTTGGCGTGGTTTTGGCCGGTTCCATGCTCGCGGATATCTACGTGGGTGGTTATCGGCAGCCACTGCGCGCGATGGAGGCAGTCTGGCCGATCACCGCGATCTATGCCGGTCCGCTGGCGTGGTGGGCCTACTACCGCTGGGGCCGGCCGGCGACCCCACGCTGGCAGCGCCAACACGGGCGCGCACCCGGGCTGGGCCTGGCTGCGACGGCGGCCGTTCAGACGATTCCCGGCGGCGCCGTCTCGTTCGTCGGCCACATGATCGCGATGCCGTTGGTGATGTGGACGGGGATGACGATCGCCGGTCAGGGCGTGTGGCCGATGATGTTGTTGATTGCGGCTTTTGCGCTGCCGCTGCTGATCACCTTCGAGTATCACTCGCTGTCGCTGACCGGTCGGACCCAGTCCGCGCGTGAGCGGCTGTGGGCGGCGGCGCGGATCTCGGTTCTCGCGATTGTCGCGTTCGACGTGGGCATGGGAGCCTCCATGTTGATCGCCGCGTTCGCGCTGGGCTACTCCCCTGCTTCCATGGCCTTCTGGCTCGTCATGTGGGGCGGCATGTGGCTCGGGTTCGCCACCGCCTATCCGATGGTGTGGTGGCTGCTTTCCAAGGAGGCGACCGAGGCGGAGGGCACGTCTGTGATCACCCGCACCTCACAGGTGGAGACGACACACTAACCACTCGCAACCGCGAAAGACGTTGTCGCCGTAGTCATCTACACAACCCGAGGACAGGCACCGGCGCCCAGGCCGATCGTCAACCCGCCGACGGCGCCGAGGCCTGCTCCATTCCCCGAGCGTGCCTGAGCATTCCTTTGGCCGCTCGCATCGACAACGCCGGCGAGAGCCGCTCGAGGTACCAAAATGCCTTCCACCACGCGGGCACCACGATGATCGCGTCCCCACGCAACACGGCACGAAGCGCGCGCTCGGCAAACTTATCGGGCGCCATCGGGTGCAGCCGCTCCCACATCTTGAGGATCTGCTCGTCGCTGATGCCTGCCAGCCCGGTCCGTCCGTACTTGCCGCCGGTGAGGATCGGGGTCCGGATCACGCCGGGGCAGAGCACCGAGACCTGCACCCCGTGGCGCTCTGCCTCCAGGCGCAACGTTTTCGAGAGCGCGACGACGGCGTGTTTGGCGGCGGTATAGCTTGCCTGGCCCGCAGTTGTCATGAGGCCGGCCATGGAGGCGGTGTTCACGATATGCCCGGAGTGCTGCCCGATCATGATCGGATACACCGCTTGGATACCGTGCACGACACCGCGCAGGTTCACATCGAAGACGTCGTTCCAGTCGTCGAGTGTGTATTTGTCGACCTCACCGGCGACTCCGATGCCCGCATTGTTGAACAGGTAGTCGATCCGCCCCGAGTGCTGCACCGCCTCGGCGACGGCGCGCTCGAACGCCGGATAGTCGCGCACGTCCAGCTCGATCGCGTGCGCCTTACCGCCGCGGCTGTTGAGGCCTTGCGCGAACTCCTGCGCGGGGCCGATCTGCCGATCGGCGATCCAAAGCTCGGCTCCGTTGTGGATCAGCTCGGTGGTCAACGCCGCCCCGATGCCGGACGCGCCGCCGGTGACGAATGCGACTTTCCCGAACACGCTCGCCGCCATTACAGCAGCCTAAGCGCGGTAACCTCATTCTCATAGCGCGCGCCGCGCGCCGAGGAAGGGGACGAAGCGCTCATGACCGACCTTGGCGACGACGTCGAAGTGACGCGCGGCGACCGCTTCATCAAGACGGCCGTGGCGATCTTGGGCGAAACCGGGCGCACCGACTTCACCGTGCAGGAGGTGGTCGCCCGCTCCAAGACGTCGCTGCGTGCCTTCTACCAGCACTTCAGCGGCAAGGACGAATTGTTGCTGGCGCTGTTCGACCGGACCATCGCGCAATCGGTGCAGACCTGGCGCGCCGAAACCCAGGGGTTGGACAGCACCGCGGCGTTGAAACTCGTGATCGACCGCATCAGCCAGCAGCCGGAATCGAGCACCCAGGACAGCCTCAATCGCGCATTGACCCTCTACAACCAGCACCTGGCCGAGACCCGCCCCCGCGACTACGCCCGCGTACTCTCCCCCCTGCATCAGCTCCTACGCGACATCGTCGGGCAGGGCATCACCGAGGGGGTCTTCAACCCGGGACTCGACGTCGGCGCGGCGGCCGCCATCGTCATGCAGACGGTGATGGGCGCACAGCGATTGCATTGGCTGGGAATGGAATTGAACGGAGCACCCGTCGACGCGGGGCAACTGTATGACTTCTGCAGCCGAGCCCTCGGCATCCGCGAGACCGACGAGGAATCGCCCGCGCCGTCGCTGACCGAGCTGTTCGGCCAGATCGGCATGCGGCCGGGCACCCGCGCAGGCGAGTTCGCGATGATGATGCCCGTCAGCCCGGCCGTCGTCAACACGTCCGGCGCGCTGCAGGGCGGCTTGATCGCGACGCTCGTCGATGTGGCGGGAGGACAGTTCGGGCTCGAACATCTCCGGCCGGGCACCACGATGACGACCGCCGACCTTTTCATCCGTTACCTGCGCCCCATCCGCCAGGGCTCCGCGTATGCGGTGCCCCGGATGCTGCGGTCCGGGCGGCGAGCGATGGTGATGCAGGTGGATATCTACGGCGACGGCGACGACGAACTGCTCGCCACGGCGACGGTGAACTTCGCGATCATCACCGGACCGACGCCGACATCCGGCCTCAGCGCGGACGGCTAACACCCTATTGCGCACAAGTGGTAACGTCATTACCGCCTACAGAGAATTCAAGACTTCTCCCGAGGAGATCGCCATGCCGTCTCGCGAACTTTCCTTCCCCGTGTTCGACGCCGACAACCACATGTACGAACCGCAGGAGGCGCTGACCAAGTTCCTGCCGGACAACCGCAAGCGCGTCATCGACTACGTGCAGGTCCGCGGTCGCACCAAGATCGTCGTGCGGGGCCACATCAGCGAGTACATCCCCAACCCGACGTTCGAGGTGGTGGCACGCCCCGGCGCCCAGGAGGACTACTTCCGGCACGGTGCGCAGGGCAAGTCCTATCGCGAGATTCTGGGCGAGCCGATGAAGGCCATCCCCGCCTTCCGGGAACCGGGCGCGCGACTCGAGGTGATGGACGAGCTCGGCATCGACTACGCCCTGATGTTCCCGACCCTGGCCAGCCTGGTCGAGGAGCGCATGAAGGACGACCCGGAGATGACCCACGACGTCATCCACGCGCTCAACCAATGGATGCACGAGCAGTGGTCGTTCAACTACAAGGACCGCATCTTCGCCACTCCGGTCATCACCCTTCCCATCGTCGAGCGCGCGCTCGAGGAACTCGAATGGTGCCTGGAGCGCGGTGCCCGCACCGTGCTGGTCCGCCCGGCGCCGGTGCCGGGCTACAAGGGCAGCCGCTCGTTCGGCCTCGAGGAGTTCGACCCGTTCTGGCAGGCCTGCATCAAGGCGGAGATCCCGGTCTCGATGCACGCCTCCGACAGCGGCTACTCCGAATTCGCGAACGTGTGGGAACCCGGCGACGAGTTCCTGCCGTTCAAGCCGACCGCCTTCCGCAGCTTCGCGATGGGTCACCGGCCGATCCTGGACGCGATGGGTGCGCTGGTGTGCCATGGTGCGTTGTCGCGCAACCCCGAGCTACGCATCCTGTCGATCGAGAACGGCGCCGACTGGGTGCCCGACCTGTTCAAGGGCCTCAAGGGCGTCTACAAGAAGATGCCGCAGTCGTTCAGCGAGGACCCCATCGAGGCGTTCAAGCGCTGCGTCTACATCACCCCGTTCTGGGAGGACCGGTTCACCGAGATCGTCAAGATGGTCGGCACCGACCGGGTGCTCTTCGGCTCCGACTGGCCGCACCCCGAAGGCCTCAAGGACCCCATCTCCTTCGTGGACGAGCTCACCGACTTCGACGAGGCGGACATCGCGAAGATCATGGGCGGCAACCTGATGAAGCTGATGAAGGTTTCGGCGCCGGCCAAGAAGCCCGTCTCAGCCTGACCGGTCGTCGGCGTCGGGCGGTTGCGCACCGGTGAAGACGGAGACCACACCTTTGGTCTCGAATATCGCCAGGCGAACATCGGCGGGTGTCCGGTGACCGTGTTGGCGCAGGATCGCATCCAGGTCCCCTCGGGTTAGCCTGCAGCGCTTCAGGTTCGCGTCATCGACTTCGCCGTCGCTGATGAGCACCCGCACCGGCGGGTCGACGAGGCGGTGCACCCAGGGGATGAAGCGCAGCCGCGCGACCAGGTCGTGGACGGCGATGAGGGTCAGCAGGGCGGCGGTCCCGGTGAACCACGAGGTGTCCGCGGCCGTCGCGGTGCGTCCGACGATGGCGCCGACCGCGACAGCGGTGACCCAGTCGAACGGCGTGAACTCGGCAATGGTTCGGCGCTGCGTCAGCCGGAAAGCCCCCACCGCAGTGAGGAACAACGCGAGCGCCTTGACGGCGGCATAGCCCGCCGGCCGCCAGCCGTTGAAGAGTTGCAATAGAAAGTCATGCATTTCAATAAGATTCGGCGATTACGCGCGGCCCCCTCAGCGCGCTATGGGTGTGCCGACAACACGGTATTCCTCGCGGGTATCGATCTGCGGGTCGACCTGTTCTGAAAGCGTCCGGGTCTCCCATGACCGGCAGGTACCCGCCGGGGCCGCGTGTAAACGGTCGCGCCCGGGTATACGGCACTGTGGGGTCGCGGCCGGAGCGACGGGAGCACACATGAGCGTGGCATCGGACGGGCGGGCGCCGGTAGCGATTACCGCCGACGTCGAGATGTTGACCGAGCAAGTCGAGGCCCTCCAAGCGTTGGGGCGCAAGGAGTCGGTCGAGGACGGCGAGGTATACGACGTCAGCGTTCGTTGGGGCGCGGCGCTGGCCGGACGGCTGCCGAGGCTGGTGCACTACAGTTCGCTCGGTCTGCTCGATGAAGGGGACCGACGGCGGTTCGAGTCCTTGTGCGAGCAACTCCGCGGCGTTTCCGGTCTCGCCGAAAAGTTGGGGTTGCCGCGCCCGGCGCTTCCCGGCGAGGAGACCGCACCGGCGAAAAGACGCCACCGCCTCAGGATGCGGTCGCGTTCTGCGGAGCGGAGGTCCCCAGGCTGAGAAAGTCCCTCTCCGGCAACACGATCCCGGTGCGCGGCTTCGGACATTCCGGATTACGACACGTCAGCGCCACCATGTAGGCGTCATCCTCCTCGTTGAGGAAGAGGAATCCGAGATGCAGGGCGTGTCCCACCTCGAAGTCGGCTCGGCCACACGCTTCGCAGTGGCCGCCCTTGGCGGAGACGTTCTCCATAACACGGTGCCGCGCAGCGGAATTCAGGTCGATGAGCTCCGGTCGCACCATCGGGTCGGTCATGTCAAATCTCCACGTCTTTGTCGTAGTGGACATGGTCCTCACGCCAGCCACCCAGCCCTTTACCGATGCCGGAGTAGTCGTCGACGAACTCGATTCCGTTGATCCACTTGACCATCTTGAAGCCAACCTGCGTCTCCACCCGCAGCCGCAGCGGGGCGCCATGCTTGATGGGCAACGGGCGGCCGTTCATCTCGTACGCCAGCAACGTCTGCGGTTTGTAGGCCAGCTCGAGGTCCATCACCTCGTAAAACTGGCCCCCCGGACTCTCTGCCGCGGGTTCGTCGCGTCCGGTGTCCTGCATGCTCAGGAAGCAGATGTACTTGGCTTGCGGCAATGGCCGCACCACATCCGCCAGTTGGGCCAGCGGAATCCCGCTCCACTCGCCGATGCTGGTCCAGCCCTGCACGCAGTTGTGCAGCGTCCGCTGCGTCCGCCGCTCGGCGAGCGCCCGCAGCGCAGCGAGATCCAACGTCACCGGGTTTTCGACGAGGCCGCCGACCGGCAGCCGCCAGTCGACGAAGTTGTGGACCGCCATGACCTTGTATTCGGTGCTGGCGGGCGGCTTTCCGTTTACCCGGTGATCTCTGGTCAGCTTGCGGACGGGGTAATCCTGCCGCGAGTTCAGCGGGCGCAGCAGGAGCAGCCGGGCGCCGGTGACCACGGCGCCTAGTATGCGGTGCACCTGGACGGGATGGCGCAAGCTCCATTTGGTGGCCGCGACGTGGACGGCGACGATCGCCCCGATGATGATCAGCGACAGAGCCGTCGCCCAATTGATGTTTCGGACGGAGCCGAAGATCATCGACGCCGTCAGCTGGCCCCAGCCCCAGAAGAAGATCATCGACAGGTGAATCAGGATGAAGACGACAAAGGCCAGCAACCCCAGGAAATGCAGGCTCCGCGCCCATTGCCGGCCACCCCACATCCGCACGTACCACGGGAAGCGGGCTTCGATCGCCGGGGACTGCGCGGCTCCCGTCAGGATCTGGAATGGCGCGAGGATGAAAACCACGCCGGCATAGGTCAGCTTCTGGATTGCGTCCAAGGGCTCACCGGGCAACAGCGGCGGCAGGTTGAACGACATGTACGTGACGATGTCATTGGCGGCCTCGGGAAAGATCGACCACGAATACGGCCAATAGCGGTGCCATTGACCGGTCGCGAAAAGCAGGACGTAGTACGACAGGCCGAGCAGAATCCAGCAGATCACCGAGAAGAAGTGCCAATGGCGCCCCATGCCCAATTTCCTGTGACCGGGCAACGCCACCAACGAGCTATAGGACTCTTCTTCATCGAGCGTGTCGTAGAGGCGATTCCGCGGCATGACCTTGCGCGTGAAACGCGCCCATTCGCTGCCCGGTTTGCTGTCGTCGTGCCAGTACAACTTGGGGTGGGTGCCCAGGATTTCGATGCCGCTGCGGATGATCAGGGTTACGAACAGGACGTTGAGCCAGTGGTCCACCCGCAGCCACACCGGGTAGTCAAGCGTCGTCATGGCGGGGCTCCAGTCAGTCGTACCACTGCTGCCGTTGCGGATAGGCCACGTTGATGCCCGACAGCACGGTCGTGTGCACCGCGATGAAGGCCGGGGCGAACGCGACAGCGAACGTGCCTGGCACCACGTCCCAACGGCCGGTCAACGCTTCCAGCCCGGGCAGGGTGACCCACCGGCTGGCCAGGTAGACCGCGAGGAAGGCCAGGCAGACCACACTACCGAAGTACCAGCCCGCCTGGGGCACGTGCGGTTTGGGGGCGAACGTCATCGCCGCCCCGGCCACCAGGCAACAGATCATCAGCAAAGCTGCGTAGACCACGAAGTACCCGGGCATCGCCGGTTCGGTCATGACGACATAGGCGTGGACGGCCGCCAGGCCCGCAAGCAGCGATCCGCCCAGGGCGGTCACCGTTCGCGGCAGGTTGAAGGCGACCCAGCCGTTCAGGGTGAAGACCGGTGCGGACATGACGCTTCGCCATGTCGAGATCAACCACCGCGGCACGACATCGACCATGAGCGCGTGATACCCGCACCGAGTAATTACAAACCGTACTGGCTTAATTGCCGGGCGGAATCTGGGCGCTGCTCCGCCGCGCGCCACGCGAGGAAACTGCTGCGTCGAGCATCCGGACGCCATTGATACTCTTAATGCCTGCGCCTGGCGCGTGCACAGCGCTTTATGACCAGCTTGCGAGACTCGGTCCGAAAAAGGGTCCGTAGGAGGGACAGCCAAATGGCGGCCGAGAGGAACTGGAATACGACCGTCGGTGCGGCCGATGACGTCCGCCGCGTTTTCGATCACGTTCCCGCCCTGTTGGTTGGCCTCGAAGGGCCCGACCACCGCTTCATCGCGGTCAACGCCGCGTACCGCACCCTCAGTCCGCCGATCGACACCATCGGCCTGCTCGTGCGCGAGGTGTATCCGGAGCTGGAGAGCCAGCAGATCCTGCCGATGTTCGACCGGGTGTACGAGACGGGCGAGCCACAGTCGGGGACCGAGTGGCGGGTGCAGGCCGACTTCGAGGGCTCGGGGACGGCGCAAGAACACTTCTTCGATTTCATCGTCACGGCGCGACGCGGCGACGACGGCTCGATCGAGGGTGTGCAGCTCGCCTTCATCGATGTGACCGACCGGGTGCGCGCACGGCTGGCCGCCGAGTCGCGGATGCAGGAGTTATCCGAGCGGTATCGCAACGTCCGCGACTCGGCCACCGTCATGCAGCAGGCATTGCTGGCGCCCTCGGTACCCGTCGTTCCCGGCGCCGATGTCGCGGCCGAGTACCTCGTCGCCGCGGAGGACACGGCCGCCGGTGGCGACTGGTTCGATGCGATCCCACTAGGAGACCGACTGGTTCTCATCGTCGGCGACGTCGTGGGCCATGGCGTCGAGGCGGCCGCGGTGATGTCGCAACTGCGCACCGCGTTGCGGATGCAGATTCTGGCGGGTTACCCGGTCGCCGAGGCGCTCGCGGCCCTCGACCGCTTCCACCAACATGTGCCGGGGTCGAAGTCGGCCACCGTGTGCGTGGGCTCGCTCGACTTCGTCACGGGCGAATTCCAGTACTGCACAGCAGGGCACCCACCGCCGCTGCTCGTCGGAGCGGACGCCGACGCGCGCTACCTCGTGCCGTCCGGAGCCGGCCCGTTGGGCAGCGGCACGGGTTTTCCGATGCGCACCGAATTCCTCGACGTGGGCGACGCGGTCATGCTCTACACAGACGGCCTGATCGAACGCCCCGGTCGGCCGCCGGCGGCCAGCACCGCCGAATTCGCCGACCTGGCCGCGAACATCGCCGGCGGCCAGGGCGGGTTCGTCATCGGGTCCTCGACGCGTCCCATCGACCGTATCTGCTCGGAGACTTTGGAACTACTGCTGCGGCCGACCGGTTACAACGACGACATCACACTGCTGGCAGCGCAGCGGCGCACCCCTCCACCACCGCTTCAAATCACAGTGGATGCCACCATTCAGGCCGCACGCGCGGTGCGCGGCCGCCTGCGTCAATGGCTCTCCGACGTCGGCGCCGCCTCCGACGACATTTCCGACATCGTGCACGCGATCTCGGAATTCGTCGAGAATGCGGTCGAACACGGCTACGCCACAGAGGTTTTCGACGGCATCGTCGTCGAGGCGTCACTGGCCGGTGACGGCAAACTGTACGCGTCGGTCATCGACCATGGGCAGTGGAAGGATCACCGCGAAGGCGAGCAGGGTCGCGGCCGCGGCCTTGCCATGGCCGAGGCCCTGGTGTCCAGCGCACACGTCACCCATGGGCCCGATGGGACGACCGCCAGGTTGACGCACTGCCTGTCGCGGCCGGCCAATTTCGTCACCGACACGCTCGTCAACCGGTCGGATCAGCACCGCTCGATCGACTCCGAATTCGTGTCGGTGGTCGCCGAACCCGGCCGCATCGTCGTCAGCGGCGACGTCGACTCCAACAGCGCATCCACGCTGGATCGGCAGATCGCCGTCGAAAGCCGTTCCGGGGTTGCGCCGCTGACGATCGACCTCAGCGCCGTCACCCAGCTCGGCTCGGCGGGCGTCAGCGCGCTGGCCGCCGGCCGCGACCGCGCACAACGACAGGGCAGTGAGTACGTGCTGATCGCCCCGCCCGGGAGTCCGGCGCACCATGTTCTGTCGCTGGTCCAGCTCCCGGTTGTCGGAGGTCTCACCGAGAATCTGGTCGCGGAGGGCTAGGGGCGGTCGGACCGCTGGCCGTGCCGCACCTGCTTGAACGGCACGCCCCGGTCGGCCGCGTATTCCCGCGGAAAGCCCAGCACCCGCTCACCGATGACGTTGCGCGCCATCTCCGTTGTGCCGCCGCCCATCGCGACGGTCTGGCGGGACAGGTAGCGCAGCCCGGTTTCCAGGCCGTCGCCGGGTTCCCCGACGACACCCGCACTTCCCGCGATCGCCATGGCGGTGTCGATGTCGAGGGTCACGGTCTCGGCGTGAAACAACCGGATCAGCGTCCCGGCGGCCGGCGGCAGCGCGCCGTCTCGGACGCTGCGGTACACGTGACCGATCAATTGTTCGGCCACCGCGCGCTGGACCAGGACGCGGCCCGCCATCTCCTGCAGGCGTTCATTACCGGCCTGGCCCGTCTTCTCGATAAGGCTCACATAGTCAACGGGATTCGCGTTGCCGCCCTCGCTACCGCTCCCACTGGCGAACTCGGACCCCTGCCCCACCGCCCGCCGCTCGTGGTACAGCTGGCGCGACGCGACCGCCCAGCCGTCGTTCACCTCGCCCACGACGGCGTCGTCGCCGACGTCCACCCCGTCCAGAAACTCCTCGCAGAACTCGGTGGAACCGCTCAGCATGGTGATGCGTCGCAAGATGATTCCCGGATGAGCGATGGGCACCAGGAACATGGTCAAGCCCTCGTGCTTGGGCACATCCCAGTCGGTGCGCGCCAGACACAATCCGTAGTCGGCGGCGAACGCGCTGGTGCTCCACGTCTTGGCCCCGTTGAGCACCCAGCGATCGCCACGCCGCTCGGCCCGGGTGATGACACCGGCCAGGTCGGATCCGCCGCTGGGCTCGGACAGCAACTGCACCAGCACCTCGTCGCCGCGCAGGGCCGCACCGATGTGTTGCCTTTTCTGCTCCTCGCTGCCGGTATCGAGCAGGGTGGCGCAGCAGATGGTGAAGGTCGGGGTGTTGAGGATCAGCGGCATTTCGTAAGCCAGGGACTCGGCGTCGAAAGCCTTCTGGTACTCGTAGTCCAGGCCGAGGCCGCCGTACTCGCGTGGGAAACAGATCCCGGCGAATCCGCCTTCGTAGAGCCGCTTTTGCAGTTCTCGGGCCCGCCGCCAGGATCGTTCGTCGTCGCGCGGGGCGGGCGGCGGCGACTCCGGGTCGATGGGGGGCATGTTGTCCGCGAGCCATGCCCTGGCCCGGGCCGCGAACTCGGCGACGGATTCGGTCGAGATCATCTGTTCGAACGTCCGGCCTTCTCGCATTCGTAGACGCGCAGATTGTGTTCCTCGGGCGTCCCGAACATCGAGCGGTACAACGTGATTCGGCGCAGGTACAGGTGCAGGTCGTGCTCCCAGGTGACGCCGATGCCCCCGTGCATCTGCACGCAGTCCTGCACGATCCGGCCGGCCGTCTCACCCACGTAGGACTTGGCGACGCTGGCCGACAGGCCCGCCCCCGGCGAGTTCGCGGCAACGTCGGCGACCGCGGCGGCCGTGGTCGCGCGGCAGGCCTCCAGCCACAGCTTCATGTCGGCGAACCTGTGCTTGAGGGCCTGGTAGGAGGCGAGCGGCCGCCCGAAGGTGTGCCGGTCCAGGGCCCACCGGACGGTCAGGTCGAACACCGTCTGCAGGATGCCGACCACCTCGGCGCATTGCAGGATCTGGGCGATGTGGCCCAGACGGTCGACCAGCGCGGCCGTCTCGGCGGGCGCGCCGACGGCCGCCGACGACTCCACCACGACACCGTCGAAACGCACCCGGGCATAGCGCTTGACCAGGTCGACCGACTGCTGGGGTTCGATGGTGACTCCCGGCGCATCCGCGGGGACCAGAAACTGGCCGAGACCGTCACCGCAGCGCGCCACCACCAGCAGCAGCGCGCTCTGCGCGCCGGCCTCGACCCGGTCCTTGGTGCCGTCGATGCGGAAGCCCGATTCGGTCGGAGTGGCCGTGACCGTCGGGCTCAGCGGTGCCCAGCCCCCGCCCGGTTCCGAAACCGCCCACGACGCCACGGTTTCACCGGACATCAGCGCCTCGATGGTGCCGGCGTGCGGTTGCCAGTCCCCGCACTCGACGAGTGCGGCCAGCACGACGCTGACTGGATACAAGGGTCCGGGCGCCACCGTCTTTCCCAGTTGTTCGGCGACCATGGCCAGATCCGCCAGGCCGCTGTCCGAGACGCTGCCGCCGCCCAATTCCTCCGGCACCAACAGTGCGGTCCAGCCGAGCTCCGCGGCGCGCCGCCACCAGGCCGGATCGAACGACACTCCTGCGGCGTGCATCTCCCGCACGCGGCTCAGCGGCGCTTCCTTTTCCAGGAACGCTTGGGTCGTCGAGGCGAACAGCGTCTTCTCGGGAGACTCGAGTGTCGTCATGCTGCCTCTCGTGGAGAATTCGCCGGCGTCTCCGATCGTAGCAACGAACGCTACGGTAAGAGATACCGGAGTTCCCTCGATAGCGCCGTTCGCTACATCGCGAACACGCGGCGCAGCGAACGCGCGTGTAGTGCCCGGTTCTCCTGAGAAACAACCCAATCGGGAACCAGCGAGTCGAATCCGTTGAATGCGGCTGCGATCACGTGCAATTCGGTGTGCACGTAGGCGTGCAACAGCCTGTTCGCGTAGTCGATGGCTTCGTCGCGGCACGGATCGATCTCCGCGCAGCTGATGAACGTGGGCGGCAGGCCCTCGAGGTTCGCCCGGTGCGCGGGGACGTGTTGACCGCTGGCGCTCGCGTGCCCGAGGTAATGACCCCACGCCCGGCTCACGGCCGGCCCGTTGAGGCCCGGCGTGCGCTGGAACTCGCGCCGTGACTGGGTGGCGTCGGAGTCGAGCATCGGCTGGTGCAGGATCTGCACCAGGATGTGCGGGCCTTCGTCGTCGAACATGCGCTGGCTGAGTCCGGCGACCAGCGCCGCACCCGCGTCCCGGCCCATCACCGCGATGCGGTTGAGGTCCACGTTCAGCTCGGCGCAGTTGCGGATGGCGTAGTAGAAGCCGGCCTCGACGTCGTCCAACGCCGCCGGGCAGGGATGTTCGGGCGCGAGCCGGTAGTCAACCGATATCAGCAGGCAGCCGGCTTCCCTGGCGAGCTCTGCGCATTGCGCGTGATCGGTGTCCAGGTTGCCGGTCACGAAGCCACCGCCGTGGGCGTACAGGACAAGGGGGGAACCCAGCCCCGCCCGATCGAGGTCGGGACCGCGGTAGGTGCGGAGGTTCAGCTGGTGGCCGCCGGGCCCGGCGATGCTGCGCGTTTCGATGGCCACGCCGTCGGTGTTGGCCGCCGCGGCGCGCTCGGCGGCGAGCCGGTTGGCGTGTTCACGTTCGGCGGGCAGTGTTTCGGCGCGGAATTCGACGACGCCGAGCGCGGTGGCAGCCTCCCGGAGCACCGGGTCGATGCGAGTAAGGCCCTGCGGCCGCGTCAGATTCGTCTGTGTCATACCTTCTGGTCTTCCGGGCTCGTGATTGGGGATCCTCGGTCCCGGCGCGGGCGGCGCCGAAGACCCTCTTCAAGGTAGACCCGCGATTCCGTGCGGTGAGAGACGAGGTGCTTGCGCACGAGCGCGGGCCGAATTCACCGTTCCCCGGGCAGCGCCTTGACGGTCGCAGGCAGGCCGTAGAGCGCGGTCGCGTTGCCCCGCATGATCCGCTCCCGTTGGTCGGCCGGGAATCGGTTGATCGCATAGTTCGGCGAGTCGTAGCTCCAGTGCGGGTAGTCCGTCGAGAACATCAGGTTGTCGCCCAGGTCCATCATCTCCAGGTACTCGCGGAAGTGCACTGTGTCGGCGTCTTCCAGCGGCTGGGTGGTGAACCTAACGTGTTCGCGCACATACTCCGAGGGGCGGCGCCGCACGTGGGGCAGGTCGCCGCGGCGGGCTTCCCAGATGCGGTCCATTCGCGACATCACCGGCATCGCCCACGTGAAGCCACCTTCGACGAAGACCACCCGCAGGTCGGGGTGGCGGTCGAACGCGCCGTCGAACACCAGGCTCATCAGGTGCGAGACGTACAGCAGTGGCCAGGAGGCGAAGAAGTCGTGCCAGTGCGCGGGGTTGCCAACGGGATACAGCGGGATCAGCTCGAACGGCGTCTGCCCCATCAGGTGGGTGGCCACCGGGAATCCGTTGCGCGCCGCGGCTTCGTAGAGCGGGTCGAAATGCGGGTTGCCGAAGGGGATCCCACGGGTCTGCGGTGTCATCAGCACCTGGGCCATATGGGGGTGGCCCGCCCACCGTTCGACCTCGCGCGCCGCCTGCTCGGGGGTCTGCGCGCTGACGCTGATCGAGCCGCGCCAGCGGCCGTGCCCATTGTTCTTGTCGAGCCAGACGTCGGCGAGCCAGTCGTTATAGGCGGACTTCAGAACGTGTTCCGCCTGCGGTAGTTGGGCGTCGCACATCGGCTCCAGCGTCGCGATGCTGACGCCGGCGTCGAGCAGCAACTGCTTGGCGGCGAACTCGGGGTCGCTGCCTGCGAACCCGCCACCCGGCGGGGCGGCGTCCATCCGCAGCGACATGGTCTTGTACGAATCCGGCGTGTCGTAGAAGTGCGGCACCGGGCTGACGGCGTTGCCTGTCGGCCAGATCTTGTCCACCCATTCGGCCGGCGCGTACGACTTGAGCACGTCGGTCGAGACGGGCAACGGGTGCACGTCGGTGTCGACGATGGTGACCGCTATCTCGTCCTCTTGACCGGTGGGTGAATCAACCCGCTCGATCGTCGTCATCACACACGCTCCTTCAGCCCGTAGAGTTCACTGGCGTTGCGCCACAACACCTTTTCGCGCTGGGCGGCATCGAGACCCTCCGCGAGGCTCTCTGGCGCCGAGGTCGACCAATGCGGATACGCCGAGCCGTACATCAGCAGGTCGGACTTGCCGGTGAAGTCCATCCAGCGCTGCACGTCGCCGGTGTCGGTCGGTCCGTCGAAGGCCGACGAGCAGAACCTGACGTGACCGGGCAGGTATTCGCTCGGGTAGCGGTCGACCCACGGCGTCTGATCGCGCATCGACACCCAGAAGGTGTCCAGTCGCCAGATCAACGGGGTGAGGATGTCGTAGCCGCCGTCGGCGAAAACGAACTTCAGGCCGGGGTGCCTGCCGAACACGCCCTCGATGATGAGGGTGGCCAGGTGCACGAAGTAGTTCAGCGGCATGAACGCCGCATATCCGGGATAGGTGTGGGCATGCCCGGCGAAGGTGGGCGGGTAGTCGACGCCGTTGCCACCGTTGATGTGCACCGCCACCGGTAGCCCGTGGGCGGCGGCGGCTTCCCAGATCGGCTCGAACATCGGCTTGCCGTAGGGCTCGCGGGACTGCATCGGGACGCCGACCTGCACCAGCTTCGGGTGACCGGCCAGCCGCTCGATCTCCGCGACGGCTCCCTTGGGGTCTTCCGGGTTGACGCGGATGGTCCCCCGCAACCGGTCGGCGGAGTCGGGTTCGAGCCAGCGGTCGAGCAACCAGTCGTTGACCGCCGCGCAGATGCGGCTGTTGAGCAGGTAGTCGGCGATGTTGCCACGGGTCAGCGGGTTGAGGATGGCGTAGTCGACACCGCGTGCGAACAGGTGCCGGCTTACCGTCTCCGGATCCGAGCCCGGGTAGTGCTCCCCGTAGAGGTCCTGCCGGTAGTCGCCGCCGGGCGCTTGGTACCACTGCTGTTCGACGTCGGGAATCGACCGCAACTGGTGCGCGGCCGGGAGATAGCGCCGGATCTCGGCGTTGTAGCGGAAGTGCGGTTGCACGTTGGCATCGACGATCATGCGGTCAGGTACACCTCCCCGTCGGTGACGTCGACCGGGTAGGTGCGGATGCGCCGGGTCGGATCTGCGACGTTCTGCCCGGTGGTAATGTCGAATTCCCAGTTGTGCCAGGGGCATCGGACGATCTGGCCGTCGCGTACCCGGCGCAGCCCGCCGGGTTCGTCGGGGGCGAACTCGTTGGTGCCACCGAGCAGACCGAGACACAGTGGGGCGCCCTCGTGCGAGCAGTAATTCACGATCGCATACAACTCGCCGCGCACGTTGTACACGCCCACGCCGAACTTCCCGACGTCGACCAGCTTCATCCCGCCGGGCGGCAGATCGTCCAGCGAACACACAAATCGCCGCTCGGGCATTCACCTCACCGCCTCACGACGCCACGCAGCATCAATACTGTGCCCGTTACGGTAACCGCGACAAGCCGTTGGGCTTAGTTGCTATTTATACTATGATAGCGATATTCCCGCCGTATCCAATCCACTTACCGGCTGCTCAGGAGGAGCGCGGATGACGCTCAGCACCGACCCCGCCAACCAGCCCGTCACGCTCGACCTCACCGGCGAAACCAGCCCTTACCCGTTCTTCGAATACATGAGGCGCACGGACCCGGTGTGGCACGGCGCACTGGCGGACCACTCGCAGATGCCGGAAGAGCTGCGGCCGAACGACGAGTGGGTGCTGTTCGGTTACGACCCCCTGTTCCAGGCGTTCCGCGACGACCGCATCTTCAGCTCCCACAAGTACGACGAGACCATCGGTTTGGTGATGGGCCACACCATTTTGGCGATGGGCGGCAAGGAGCACCACGATCACCGCAACCTAGTGGCCAAGGCCTTCCGGGCCACCGCCCTGGAACGCTGGGAGCCGTCGGTGATCGGACCGGTGTGCGATCAACTGGTCGACGAAATCAAGAACGACGGCCAGGCGGACTTGGTCAAGGCGGTGACGTTCGAATTCCCCACCCGGATCATCTCGACGCTGCTCGGTCTGCCCCCTGAGGACCTCGACTTCTTCCGCCGGTTGTCCCTGGACCTCATCTCCATCCCGACCGACATCATGGCCGGGCTCAATGCGGCCGCAGAGTTGCACGGCTACTTCCTCCAGCAGGTCGAACAGCGGCGGCGCAAACACACCGACGACATCATCGGCGACCTGGTGGCCGCCGAGATCGACGGCGAGAAGCTCACGGACGAGGCCATCATCGCGTTCCTGCGCCTGCTGCTGCCCGCCGGACTGGAAACCACCTACCGCTCGTCGGGCAACCTGCTATACCTGCTGCTAACCCACCCCGAGCAGCTGGAGCTCGTCTACCGGGACCGGTCGCTGATACCGATGGCAATCGAAGAGGGCCTGCGTTTTGAAACCCCACTGACCATGGTCATGCGGACCACCACCCAAGAGGTCGAAATCGGCGGCAAGACAATCCCATCCGACGCGCAGATCGACATGTGCATGGGCTCGGCCAACCGCGACGAGACCCGCTGGACCGACCCCAACACCTTCGACATCCGCCGGCCGCGCCAGGCGCACATCGCGTTCGCCGGCGGTATCCACATGTGCCTCGGCATGCATCTGGCCCGGCTCGAGACCCGGGTCATGCTGAACAGCCTGTTCGACCGCGTCAAAGATCTGGCCTTTGTGGCCGACGACGGAACCGGCCAGGAATCGAAGATCGTCGGGCTGACGTTCCGCTCCCCCAACAAGCTTCCGGTCACGTTCGCCCCGGCCACATAGGGAAGCCGCTTGAAAACTAGAGGAGCGCTCCTACACGACGTCGGCGGACCCTGGTCCGTCGAGGAAATCGAACTCGACCCGCCACGCGCTGGCGAAGTCCTGGTCGAGATGGCGGCGGCCGGGCTGTGCCACTCCGACGACCACATCCTCAAGGGTGACATGTCGGCGCCCAACGAGGTGATGCGATCCCTCGGCCTGCCGACCATGTTCCCGACGATCGGCGGACACGAGGGATCGGGCATCGTGCGGCAAGTCGGCGACGGTGTAACGGACTTCGCCCCCGGAGACCACGTGGTGATGTCATTCGTCGCGGTGTGCGGCCAGTGCCGGTGGTGCGCGACGGGCATGGAATACATCTGCGATGTCGGCGCCTTCACCCTGACGCCGGGCATGCCCACCGACGGCACCTTCCGTCATCACACCGCCGACGGGCGGCCGCTCGGACACCTGGCGAAGGTCGGGGCGTTCGCCGAACACACTGTGGTGTCGACGAATTCACTGGTGAAGATCGAGCCTCAGCTGCCGCTGGCTCCGAGCGCGTTGCTGTCGTGCGCCATTCCGACCGGCTACGGTTCGGCCGCCAATCGCGCCGGCGTGCGGGGCGGTGACACCGTCGTCGTCATCGGAGCGGGCGGGATCGGCACCGGCGCGATCCAGGGTGCGCGGATCAGCGGCGCCGCGCAGATCGTTGCGGTGGACCCGGTGGAATTCAAGCAGAAATCGGCATTGCAGTTCGGCGCGACCCACAGCACCGCCACGGCCGCCGAGGCGCATGCCCTGGTGCGGGACTTGACCTATGGCGTCATGGCCGACGCCGTGGTGGTCTCACCGTCGCTGATCACCGCCGAGGATGTGCGCGATGCGCTGCAGCTCACCCGCAAAGGCGGGACGTGTGTGCTCACCGGCATGACGTCGCAGCTCACCCGGTCGGTGAAGATCGATCTGCAGGACTTCATCCTGATGAATAAGACGCTGGCGGGGACCATATTCGGCTCGTGCAACCCGAGGGCGGACATCTCACGGCTGGCCAGGCTGTATCAAACGGGGCAACTTCAGCTCGACGAGATGATCACCCGCCGGTATCGCCTCGAGGAGATCAACGACGCCTACGACGACCTTCGCAACGGCAAGATCGTCCGCGGCATCATCGATTTCGGGATCAGCTGAGGCCTTTTCGGCCCATCACCCGCTGCAGTTGCCCGTAGGCGTCGATGGGGCTGTGCAGCGCAAGCCCGCCGTCGGCGTGCACGACTTGGCCGGTCACCCACGGCAACTCGAGCACGCCCATGATCGCGCCGGCCACGTCGGCGGCGTCCCCCAGACCGCCCAATGCGGTCCGTTCGGACAGGGCCTCCACCCAGCCGGGCAGCTGTTCGGGTTTGGCCAGCATCGGCGTCCGCGTGACACCCGGGCCGACGGCGTTCACCCGGATGCCGTGCCCGCCCCACTCCGCCGCGGCGACCTTCACCAACATGTCCACCCCGGCCTTGGACACGCAGTAGGCGCCCATATCGCGGTCGGCGAGAGTTCCGCTGATGCTGGAGACGGCAACGACCGAGCCGCCCACCCGGGCGTCGATCATCGCCTGCGCCGCGGCGCGGATCGTCAGCCAGGTGCCGGTGAGGTTGACGGCCAACACCCGGTTCCATTCTGCGGGCGACTGTTCGAGCAGTAGGCCCGAGGCGCCGATGCCGGCGCAGTTCACGACCCGGGTGGGCGCGCCGTGGTCGCGCACGGTTTGCGCCATGGCGGCCGACACCGCGTCGGGATCGCTGACGTCGCAGGCGATGTCGGCGCCGGCGAGGTCCCACACCACGACGCCGTGTCCCGCTTCGCGCAGTCGTGCGGCGACTTCACGGCCGATCCCGGACGCGCCTCCGGTGACCAGCGCCGTCATTGCGCCGGTCCGATCAGCTCGACCAGTACGCTGTCGGGCGAGGTGATGACGGCCATCGGCACTGTCTTTCCGCCGGCAGCCGGCACGGTGATTCGATGAACACCGTCGGCGAATCCCATGGCGAGCGTGGCGAGCGTTTCGTTGACATCGTGACGCAACATGGGCTTCCTCTCGATTGCAGACCTGTCCACCATCATGCAACGTCGATTGTTCACGCGGAACGCTTGTCTACATCTTGATCGCGGGTATCAGCCTGCTCAGATTCCAGACCCGGTCTCTTCGCGCGCACAGGCAGGAGATCGCCAGTGCGACAGCCGTTATCCCAGCCAGCACGATGATCGCCTGCCATAGTCTGGCGTCGATGCCGCCGAGTATGAGCTGCCGGAGTCCGTTGACGCCATAGGTCATCGGGTCGAAGCGGTGCAAGATCTGGAAAGGCCGTGACGTGGTTTCCACGGGATACATGCCGCCCGCGCTGACGAGCTGCAACATGAGCAGGGCCATGATCAGCACCCGGCCCACCGCAGGACCGACGAGTGCGTTGATTGCCTGCGTCGCGGCCACGAATGCGCCGGAAATCAGCATCATGAAGCCCAGCATCGCCGCTGGGTGCACGGCGTGCACACCGAGGGCGAACCGGACCACACAGTAAAGAATGATGGCTTGGAATACCGCGATCGCGGCGGCCGGTAGGTAGCTGGCGAGCACCACGCGGATCGCGAGCACCTCGGCGGCGATCGCGCGACTCTGCAAGGGCCGCAGCACCATCCAGAGCACCAAGGCACCGAAGAACAAGGCGAGGGTGAGGAAGAACGGAGCCATCCCAGTGCCGAAGTTGGGCGCGGCGTTCTCATGTGAAGCTTTGAGTTGTACCGGACCACCGATGGTGTCGGCGACCGCATCCTTTTGCTGGGTTGTCCAGCTGGGGACCTGCTTGGCCCCGTCGGCGAGTTTGGTCGCCAGCTCGGCCGATCCCGTCTTGAGTTGTCGTGCGCCGTCGTCGAGTTTGGCGATGCCGCCGGCCAATTCGGCATTGCCGGTGGCAACCTGCTGGGCTCCGTCGCGCAGCTGGGTCAGCTTGTTCGTCAGCTCCTGTCCCTTGCTGCCGACCTGGTCGAGCGCCGACCCGAGCGGACTGCCCGGGTTACGCAAACCCGATGTCAAGGCGATCGCCGCGTTCTGCGCATCGGTGAGCTGCTGGCGAATCTGGGGTGTGAACTGGTGACCCCGCAGCTGGTCTTGAATGGCGCGCAGGTTGTTCGCCAGCGGATCCTGTCGTGCGGAGAGCTGATCGATCACCGACGAAAGCGAGTTTGCGGCGGCATCCTGCGCCGTGGCGATGGCACCAATTTGGTCGTTGGCCTGCTGAAGCGCGGTTGCGCCCTGTTGCAGTTGCTGCGTGCTGCCGCCGATTTGCGACACCGCCTTGGTTACCGCGAGCAGCGGGTCGGTGGCCTGGTTGATTCCGTCCGACAGTTGCTTGGCTCCGGTGGCAAGCGTTGCCGAGCCGGACCGGGCGGTGTCCAGACCGGCCACCAACTGACCGGCGCCGTCATCGAGTTGAGCGGCCCCGTCGGCGGCCTGCTTGATACCCGATCCCGACGAAACCACCACCGACAGCATCTGATTGACGGCTTGCCCCGAGATCCGGCTGGACACGGCGTTGAGTACCTGGCTGATGGCGGTGCGACCGATACTCGTCGAGATGTAGTTGTTGGCGTCGTTGTAGACGGCGATCAGGTTGGCCTTCTTGGGTTGCCCGGTCACCGGTGATGCGATCGCCGCGCTGAAGTCCGGCGGCAACTCGACCATGAAGTAGTACTTGCCATGGTCGACGCCGTTGCGTGCCTCCGGCAAGTCCACGACGTGCCAGTCCAAACCGCCGTCCGCGGTCAGACTCTTGGCGATCTCCGCGCCGGCGTTGAATGGCTGCCCGGACACGACGGCGCCACGGTCGGAGTTGACCAGCGCCACCGGCATTTTGTTGGTGCGGCCGAAGGGATCCCAGAACGCCCAGAGGTACAGCGCCCCATAGACCAGCGGCAGCAGCATCAGCACGATGATCGCCACGCGCGTCAGTCGGCTGCGGCCGAAACGTTTGATCTCCGAGCCGAAGGCGAGTCCAGCCAGCATCTTCAGTCCTCTCCGGTCAGGATGCGGTGATCGTGTAGTTCGTGGTTGGGTGCGTCCGTGCCGAGCGGGTTGGTCACCCCGACGACAACGGTGCGTTGCTTGGCGATCACGCCGAGCCTGTCGGCCGCGATCGCTCGCCGGGAATTGTCACGAACCTGTTCGAGGTCGCCGACCACCAGGATCGGACGGTTCGACAGCAACGCCAGCGTGATTCGGAGCAAAAACAGCTCCAGGTCTGACAATTCAACGATGTAGGTGTCGTGGGACGGTGGGGGTATGTCGCCGAAGACCTCGGTCAGCTCGGCCGGACCCGATTGCAGCGGCACCGATGAATACCACGGTGCCAGCCAACGGCGTTGCTCGGCGAGCACGGTCCCCACGGTCACCGATTCCTCCAGATCGTCAATGTCTTCGAAGGCCGCGATCGAGCAGTGCCGGCGGATCGCGCGCGCGGTCGTTTCGCCGAGTACCGTCAGCGTGCCGCGGCTCGGCCTGAAACGTCCCGCGAGCGTCAGCAGCAGCGTGGTCTGGCCGGGTCCGCCGGGCATCTGAATCGCGTGAAACCCCGGTGTGAGCGAGAGATCGATATCCGAGAAGAGGGGGCCGTGCTCGCCGTCGACGCCTAAGCCGCAGGCGGTGATCACCGGCGCCGCAGCGTTCGGCACGTCATTTGCATCCATGGTCAGGCTCTTTCCCTAGTCTGCGGAAACCGGGACCGATTCCAGCGCTGCGGTGATCAGCCGCGCGAGCAGGTCGGGGTCTATGGCCCCTGGGCGCAGGATCTCTTCCATCGCGATGCCGAGGTTGATCGTGACGACGAGCTGGGCGACGTCGGCCAGCTCCCGATCGGACGCCAAGGAGGGGTTTGATCCGACAATGTGCAGCGCTTGGTCGGCGGCGGCGGCGCGACGGCGTTCGATGAGGCGCTCGCGCAGCTTGGGGTCACGCTGGGCGCGCAGCCAGTATTCGACGAACAACACGTAATAGTCGGAATGGTCGCGAACTGTGTCAAGCACCGATCTACTCAATTCGCGTGCGGCTGCGCCGATGTCGCCGCCGCTGCCGTCCAGCGCTGTCGCAATCTGCTCGCCACGAAGCTCAAACTGGCGGTCAAGGAGAGCCAGGAACAGTTCGTCCTTGGAGCCAAAGTTCGAGTAGACCGCGCCCTTGGTGAAACCCGCGGCCTGCCCGATCGCGTCGATGGTGGCACCGGCGAACCCTTCGGCGGCGAAGACCTTCGACGCGGCGTCCACGATCCGGTCGCGAACCTCGTCGCGAGTGGGACGAGTTCGGCGCGGCTTGACAGACGACATGGCCAACAGCATACTCGTCAGTATCGAATGGATACCAATTGGTATCGAGGGAATGCGGGGCGGCCGCGTGTGGGCTCGGTCCGGCGATCGCCTAAGCGAGCTTGGCCAAGGTGCGATCCCACAGCTGGCGCGCGAGCACGGGATCGTCGGCCGCGCGGTTGGCCCGCGCGACCCTGCCCTTCGAGTAGTACTCGCCGGAAGACCAGTCGACGCCGGCGTGCTCGAGGCCAGCCACACCAGCTGGTCGGCACCTCGATCCGGGGTCTTGATGAGGCGGCTCACCGGGGTGCATTGCATGGTCGTCAGGAACCGGGATCCCGATGAATGACCGATGTTGGTGTTGACAAACCCCGGATGCACCACGGCGGCCGAGAGCCCATCGGCGTGGTAGCGGCGATGTAATTCCCTGGTGAACATGATGTTTGCGAGTTTCGCAAGCGCGTAGGCGGTGCTCGGCCGGCGCCGGCCCGTCGCGTCGAAATCGGTGAGGGTGACGTTGCGGAGCAACCGCTGCGACGAGCTCGACGTGTTGATGATGGTGGCACGCGAGACCACCAACACGTCGAGCAACAGCGTGGTGAGCAGAAACGGGGCCAGGTAGTTGACCTGAAGGGTGATCTCGTGGCCGTCGGCCGTCTCGTGCAGCCTGCTGAACACCCCGCCGGCATTGTTGCCCAGCACGTCGATGCGCGGGTGCTCCGAGCGGATCTTGTCCGCCAGTGCCCGCACCTGGCTCAGGTCGGCGAAGTCGGCCACGAAATAGTCGGCTTTGAGTTCGGCGGCCAGGGCGGCGGCCTTGCGTTCCGACCGTCCGACCAGTACGACGTTCGCGCCGCTGCGGTGCAGCCGGCGGGCCGCAGCGGCGCCGATGCCGTCGCTGGCGCCGGTGAGCACAATCGTCTTACGCGTCATTGCCCAGTCCTCCCGGGGAACGTGCCGACCGGGATCGTCGGACACGCTGACTAAGCGGGTTGCTCAGCCCGGCCGCCGCTCAGGCCGGCGTGTAGCGAACCGGCAGGTGCTTGAGACCGCCGACGAAGGTGGTGGCCACCAGTTCGGGCTCCCCGGTCAGCTCAATGGATTTGAGCCTGGGCAGCAGCTCGGTGAAGAAGCTGTTGACCTCCATGCGGGCCAGCGCCGCGCCCATGCAGAAGTGCACCCCGTAGCCGAAGGCGAGGTGCTTGTTGGGGTCACGTCCGACGTCGAAGCGGAAGGGGTCGGCGAAGACATCTTCGTCGCGGTTGGCCGACACGTAGGACAGCAGCACCGAGTCTCCGGCCGCGATGGGCACCCCGCGCACGGTGGTGTCTTCGGTGGCGGTGCGCATGAATTCCTTGACTGGGGTGACCCAGCGGATCATCTCCTCGGTGGCCAGCGGCATCATGTCGAGATTGTTGCGCAGCCGGTCGAGCTGGTCGGGGTTTTCGATCAGTGCGTGCAGGCCGCCCGAGATGGTTGCGCTGGTGGTGTCGTGGCCGGCGGTGGCGACGATCAGGTAGTACGAAACGGTGTCGATGTCGGACAGGGGCTCGCCTTCGACGCGGGCGTTGGCGATCGCGGACGCGAGATCCTCGGTCGGGTGCTCGCGGCGCGACTCGGTCACCTTGTTGAAGTACTGGAACATGTCGAACAGGGCGGGCAGCTGGTCCTCGTTGGTGGCGCCGCGCTTGAATTCGGAGTCGTCGCTGCCGAACAATTCCTGAGTCAACTTGAGCATCCTGGAGAAATCAGCCTCCGGGAGGCCGAGTAGCGACATGATCACGTAGAGCGGGTAATTGACCGCCACTTCCTGGACGAAGTCACACTCGGGACCCGCGGCCATCATCTTGTCGACGTAGATCTTGGCCAGCTCGTCGACGCGGACCTTCAACGCCCGCATCGCCTTTGGGCGAAACCAATCGGAACCGATCGCACGCACCACGCGATGCTGCGGATCGTCCAGGTGGATCAGTGTGCGCACGCCGGCGGCGGCCTGCATCTCGTCGCCCTCGGCCGTGGTCAGGACGGGGCGCGGCCAATTCGTGAACAGCATGTTCGCGCGTTCGATGTCCATGATGTCGGCGTGCTTGGTGATCGCCCAGAATGGGCGGTAATCCGGGACCTCGACCCACGACACCGGGGCGCTGGCGCGCAGGTGGGCCAGCGCCGCGTGCAGTCGCCGCTCGTCGGTGTACGCCAGTGGGTCAGCCAGCAACCGTCCGGCGTCGTCCATCGTGGTTGCGGTCATCGGCGAAACTCCTTCATCGCGGCGGTAATACACGCATGAGTGGCGTGGTAAAAGATCGGCAGCACGCGGTCGACCACGCCCTCACAACGACTTTTCAGGGCGGCGCCGACCGTGTCGACGGGGCCCACGACCGCGAAAGCGGCGAGCACTGCGTCGTCGATCAGCGATCCCATCGCGTCCCATTCACCTTGCTTGGACAGCAGGTTCAATTCGGTGTGCAAGTCGCCCCAGCCATGCAGCGCAAGCACTTTCTGGTATGCGGGCGTGGATCCGTAGAAGGCGATCTGCTTTCGGGTGGCCGTCATCGCCGCCGCCAGCTCCGCTTCGTTCTCGCCGGTCGCCACCATGACCTCGCACGACACCTGGAAATCGGCGCGGTCGCGGCCGCCGCGCTGCATGCCCCGCAGTAGCGCCGGCATCGTCACTTCGTCGAGGTAGCGCCTGGACACCATCGGGTGACCGAGGTGCCCGTCGGCCACCTCGCCGCACATCTCGGTCATCGCTTCGCCCACCGCGGCGATGAACACCTTGGGCGCCGGATACGGCTGGGGCTCCGGTGTGAACATCGGGGTCATGATCTTGTGGGTGTAGAAGTCGCCCTCGAAACGCAATTTGCCGCCGTCGTGCCACGCGGACCAGATCGCGTACAGGGCGGCGACGAATTCCCGCATGCGACGGGCGGGATGACTCCACGGCATGCTGAAGCGCTTTTCGATGTGGGGCTGAATCTGGGTGCCCAGGCCGAGGATGAACCGGCCCTGCGAGTACGCCTGTAGGTCCCAACCGATGTTGGCGACGATCATCGGATTGCGGGCGAAAGCCACCGCGATGTTGGTACCGAGTTCGAGCCGCGACGTGTGTTCGACGGCCAGCAGTAGCGGCAGAAACGGGTCATGACTGGTCTCCGCCGTCCAGCCGCCGTCATATCCCTCGCGTTCCAGGGCGACCGCCGCATCGGTCACCCGCGCCAGCTGATTGGGAATGCCCCCGTCGACCTTGAGGCGGGCGGCGTCGGCCATGCGGGTAACTTTACAGTAAGCAATCCAGTATGTGACCCCGCAGATCTACTCGCGAGACCAAACTCCCATGAGGTAGGACATAGGCATGACAAAACCCCCGGATTGGGAGGAGACGCTCGAGGACCTCGACCGCCGCCGTCAGCACGCGCGGGAGATGGGTGGCCCCGAACGGCTCGACAAGCACCGCGGCAAGGGCAAGCTCGACGCCCGCGCGCGCATCGACCACCTGGTCGACCCGGGGAGCTTCCGCGAAATCGGCACGCTGGTCGGCGGCGACATCCCGGCCGACGGGCTGGTCGTCGGCTCCGGATCGATCAACGGTTCGCCGGTGATGTTGGGCTCGGAGGACTTCACCACCATGGCCGGCAGCATCGGACCCGGCGGCAACTCCAAGCGCTACCGCGTCGCCGAACTCGCGCTGCGCGACAAGGTTCCCCTGGTGATGCTGCTCGAAGGCGCCGGTTTTCGTCCTGGCGGTGGGCATTACGGCCGGACCCCGACGGACCTGCTCGCCCAGGCGCAGTGCTCGGGCCGGGTACCGACCGTCGCCGCCGTGCTCGGCCCGTCGGCCGGACACGGCGCACTCGTCGCTCCGGTCTGCGACTTCCGGATCATGAGCGCTCACGGCGCGATCTTCACCGCCGGACCGCCGGTCGTCAAAGAGTCCACCGGAGAAGAGATCTCGAAGGAGGACCTCGGCGGACCCGTCACCGCCTTGCCGAGCGGGGTGATTCACAACGTCGCCGAAGACGACGAAGCCGTGATCGCCGATATTCGGCGGTACCTGTCGTACTTCCCGCCGAGCGCGTGGTCCTACCCGGCGCCGCTGCCGCCGGACGAGGACAGCGGGCCACGTGCGACGCCCGAACTGCTGGACATCGTCTCCCGCGACAACCGCCGCGTCTACGACATGCGCGCCGTGCTCGACGTGGTCTTCGACCGGCCCGACTGGTTCGAAGTCCAGCCGCGGTACGGCAAAGCGATCATCTGCGCGTTGGCTCATCTCGGTGGCCACCCGGTCGCGGTCGTCGCGAATCAGCCCAACGTGCTCGCGGGCTCAATCGACGCCGATGCGGCGGACAAGGCGGCACATTTCATCATGGTGGCCGACTCGTTCCACCTGCCCATCGTGTTCCTTGCCGACAACCCGGGCATGCTGCCCGGTAGTCGGTCCGAACGCAGCGGCGTGCTGCGTGCCGGTGCGCGGATGTTCGCCGCGCAGACGACGGCGACCACGGTCAAATTGCACGTCACATTGCGCAAGGCATACGGGTTCGGTTCCATGGTCATGTCGCTGTTGGGTTTCGATCAGCAGAGCGCGACCTTCGCTTACCCGGGCGCGACCATGGGCGCCATGAGTGCGGCAGCGCTGGGGCGGGCGACGCACGCCGGTGACGACGTCACCGCGAAGCTGCGTGACGCCGAGTTGCAGGCCTCCTATCGCTCGGCCGAACATCTGGGCTTCGACGAACTCATCGATCCCCGCGAGACCCGCGACGCCCTACTCAGTTCGCTGCTTCGCGGACTGTCCAGCCGGCAGTCCGCGGCGGAGCCGGTCACCCGGACCGTCATCCTGCCCTAGGGCGTCGTTCCGCGCAGGCTCGGGCGTTAGGCGCCCGCCCGGTACGCCGCGACAACGGGCTCCAGCTCGTCCGGCGTCGCGCCGTGCATGATCACCGCGTCGGCCCCGTAGTCGAATTCCTTGCGGACGCGCTCCGCGCATTGCCGCGCCGACCCGGTGGCCGACGGCTCCAGCCACTCGTCGGGGATCAGCGTCGCGATGTGCTCGATCTGCTCGGCCGTGGCCTTGTGGTCGATCCCCCCCGCGATCGAAGTCACCACCGGGTCTTCCCGGAAGCGTTGCAGCACAGCGGGATCCCAGTTGTTCGTCCGTACCATCAGGTCGCCGTAGCCCTGCAGGTAGGTGGCGAGTCGGGCGACCGTCTTCTTCAGCCGCAACTCCTCGGGAAGGTGGTCACCGACCGTCGCGAAGCACGACCACACCCGCACGCTGTCCGGGTCGCGGCCGGCCCGTTCGGCCGCGGACTTCACCGTCCGGACGCAGCGTTGCAGGGTTTCGGGGGTGAAGTAGGTGTGCAGGATGACGTCGTCGAAGGCTCTGCCCCCGAGTGCGAGCGTCTTGGGTCCGAACGCCACCAATGCCAACCGGATGTCGTCGTTGAAATCCGGATCGAGGAACAGGATCGGGTAGTTGCCCATGGGCCCGTCGTGGTTGAAGATCAGCTCCCCGCGCCAGAGGCGACGCATGACCTGTGCCCAGTCCTCCATCTGCGCGGTTGTGACCGCCGGTATGCCGAACGCACCGTAGATCGCTGCGATCCCGCGGCCGATACCAAGCGTGAAGCGCCCGCCGGAGAGCCGGTGCATGGTGGTGGCCCACGACCCGGTGATCAGCGGGTGGCGGGTGTTGTGATTGGTTGCCGCGGTGGCGATCTGCATCCTGTTCGTCACCGCGCACGCGGCCCCGACGAGGGACGACGCCTCCTTGACGTTCCAGCGCTCGGAGATGAAGGCGGTGCCCATGCCCAGCTCCTCGCCGCGGCGGGCTTCGTCCATCAACGCCGCCGGGCCTTCTCCACCTGCACCGGCCAGCAGGTAGTACCCCAACTCATCAAGCGTGCGATCGCTCAACTCCAAACTCCTTGTTTGTAGCCGCAATTCCAGACTTCGGCGATCTTCCCATCGACGACGCGGAACACCTCGATGCTGGCGACGTTGGTTTCGGCGTCGTCCTTGGCGGTCATCGATGAGTCGTAGACAATCGCGACGTGCTCGCCGTCGTCCCCGGCCACGACGATGTTCAGATCGAAGCGCAGCGTGTCGAGCATCGCCCAGACGTCCTCGATCCGGTTGACCGCCTGATCGCGGGTGAGGGTGTGTGCCTCCCCCACCTCGTGCCGGATCACGGTGTCGGCGAAGAGCTCCTCGGCCAGGGTCAGATCGCGCTCGTTCCAGACGACCAGATTGTAGAGCTCGACGACCTCACGGGCCGTGCGTGCGGTGGCCATCAGCCGGCGACCTCGCGCAGGAATCGATCGGTCACCCGCTGAACGCGCCGGGAGAAAATGTGCCCGACGTGGCTGCCGTCGTACCAGTACAGTTTGCCGCCCCAGCGCTCCTGCAACTCGACCGCGGGATCGCGCATGGCCATCCGGTCGTGCCAGGCGCCGACGATGAGCCGTCGATGCGGCGGGGGCGCCGGGTCGACCCGCAACGGATCGATCACCGAGGTCAGCTTCGCCGCCTCGGGGGACGCCAGCAGGTCGCGGAACCTGTCGCGGGACGACCCCCAGCGGCCCAAGTGCCGGGCGATCATCGCGTTCAGCCCCAGGATCGGCGTGTATAGCGCGACCGCATCGACCTGCCTCTCCAGGTGGGACACCAACGCCGCGACCGGAGTCCCCATGGAAATCCCGGCTACCACAACCGCGCTCGCCTGTGGTTGTGCCCACCGCACCACCGCGCGGACCTCCGACACAGCCCGCATCATGCCCGCAACGTTGCCCAACGGATCCAGGTCCGGGTACGCAGGCCATTCGCGGCGCCGGCAGCCGTGGCCGGGCTGCACCGGCAGCGCAACGTTGAACCCGAGCTGGTGATGTATTCGGCCGATCCGACTCAACAACATGTCTTCGGCGCCGCCCTGGCCCGCGCCGTGCACCCAGATGAGCCAGGGCCTCGGGCCGTCGTGGTGCCGGCACAGGTGCACCACTGCCCTTGCCGGTCCGCCGAGTCCCTCGGCTTGCAGGGTTTGCGGCAACGCCGGATCATGCTCGAACGCCATCCGCTCGTACGCCAGATTGCCGACGCGGCGCCGCCGCACCGAGGTCGCGCGCAATGGCATCGGCTCCCGGTGCGCACGGTCGATGCCCAGAGCGGACAGCTCCTCTGCCGCGGCCATGCAACCGGCCAGGGGCCGCATTTCCGCCGGGCTCCCACCCAGCAGCGAAAAGCCGCTCAGCACAAACTCGTCCAGCATGACCTCGCCGAACAGCCGCACACCCCGCGGTGACACTGGAGCCCAGCCGGTCGATTCGTTCAGCCCGGCTACCGTCCGCGGCAACAACATGCCGAGCTCGCGGCTCGCCTCCCGGACGAGCCCCAGCCCGCGCGTCACCTTCGACATGCCATTCCCCTACGCCGGCTTCAAACCGGTGTCTCCGTCGGCCGCGCCCCGCACCGTCGGCGCGACGAGCGCGATGCCCTGTGTCATTTCACTCCTTGCCGTGCACGGGCCAGACTGCTGAAATCTATACTGTAACCCGCTTAGTATCAGGCAATCGGAGGCGCCGGCGTGAAAGTGCCCTTCACCTGGAAGGTCACCGGGTGGTTCATGGTGGGGTGGTCTCCGGAGTTTCCCCTCGGCGAGGTGCGGCCACTGCGCTACTTCGGCGAAGATCTGGTGGCCTACCGCGACGTGTCCGGCGAACTGCATGTCCTCGAGGCGCACTGCAAGCACCTGGGCGCGCACCTCGGCCACGGCGGCAAGGTGCTCGGCGACTGTGTCGAGTGCCCGTTCCACGGCTGGCGCTGGGGCCCGGACGGCACCAACCGGTACATCCCCTACCAACCCGACCGGCCCAACCGTGCGTTGCGGCTTCGGGTGTACCCGGTGCGCGAGCAGTACGACTGCGTATTCGTCTGGCATCAGCCGGAGGGCGAGCAGCCGCAGTGGGAGATGCCGGACATCTTCCGGAAGTTTCCGCAATTCGACACGAATCCGGCGGCCTACTACCGCGCTTACCCGGAGTTCTCCCGGCGCGCGGAGCGCGAACCGGTGCATCCGCAGATCGTCGCGGAGAACGCCCCGGACAGCGCCCATTTCGAATACGTGCACCACGCCACGGTGACCCCGCGGGTGCTGGACTGGAAGATCGTCGAACACGAGTGGCAGTTCACCGCGGGATGGCCGGACGCGCGCAGCGACGACCCTGAGGATCTCGCGCTGCGCTTCCACAGCCATCTGTTCGGCCTGGGCGGGGCCATCAGCGTCTTCGAGGGGGCGCAGAACCATCGGCTGATCTTCACCTGCACGCCGGTCGACGACGAGTGTTCGGATCTGTTCTACTCCATCTGGTGGCCCAGGATCCCCGGTGACACCTCCGACGTACCAAGCGGCAAGCTGCGCGAGGTCATCGAAACACAGTTCCTGTCAACGGTCTTCGACGATCTGCGAATCTGGCGATACCAGAAGTACGTGGAGAACCCGGCACTGTCCAAGGCCGATGCGAAAGGGTATATGGCACTGCGGAAGTGGGCGCAGCAGTTCTATGACGTCTCGCCGGAAGCATCCGCGTCGGCATGACACCCGACCTTGCCGAAGTCGCGGCGCCCAGACACACCGCAATCGTCACGCAGGAATGCCAAGGAGCCGTCATCGGACCCGACGCCGGGCTGGCAATGCTGGCCGAGGAGGCCCGTCGCGTCGCGCTGCCCAACATCGTGCGGCTACTGCCGGCGGCGCGGGCGGCCGGGGTCCGCGTCGTGCACTGCCTGGTGCGGCGGCGGCCAGACGGGCTCGGTTCCAACCACAACGCCAAGATATTCGCCATGGGACAAGGTCGGGTCGACATCGCCCCCGGTACTGCGGGGGCCGCCCTGTTGCCCGAATTGGGACCCGAGCCAAGCGATCTGGTGCTCAGCCGCTGGCACGGCGTCGGGCCGATGGGCGGAACCGACCTGGACGCCGTACTGCGCAATCTCGGGGTGTCCACCATCGTCGTCGTCGGCGTGTCACTGAACATCGCCATCCCCAACGTCGTCATGGACGCCGTCAACGCCGCCTACCGCGTCGTCGTGCCCCGCGATGCCGTCGCCGGCATACCCACCGAATATGGAGAGGCCATCATCGCCAACACACTGTCGTTGCTTGCAACCATCACCACCACCGACGAGCTGCTTCAAACATGGCAGCCGGGAGAAGGAACGCGATGACGGAAACAGCGCCGGAGGTTCGTAGCGGATTCCCCGACGTCAAACCCGTCGAGGACGCCCCCGAGGAACTGGGTCCGTTCGTCGCGGCGCTGCGCCGCCTGCAGGACCTGACCGTGTCCACCAAGCCGGACCCCGCGCTCTGGGCCGCCGTGACCGTGCACCTGGAGAACGCTTGTGCGCTGCTGGACGGCCACCGGGTTCCCGAGACCGAGGCGGTAGCCGGCCGCGTGCTGAGCCTGCCCGGGTTGGCCCATCCCTTGATGCCGCCGTGGATGGTGACGGGGTCAGGCCCCGACGGCGTGACCATGGCCGGTCATTTCACCACCTCACACATCGGCGGGAACCGAGCCGTGCACGGCGGAATGATCCCGCTCTTCTACGACTGGCTGCTCGGCATGGTCGTGTCCACCGCGGACATCCGGCCCACCCGGACGGCCTATCTGCACGTCGACTACCGCAAGATCACCCCGATCGACGAGCCGTTGACCGCTCAGGGACGAATCTGCGGCATCGACGGTCGGAAGGTTTTCATTGACGCTACTATGACAGCCGCCGATGGAACCTTGCTCAGCGAAGCCAACGGCCTGATGGTCCGCCTGCTACCCCACCAGCCGTGAGAGGCTAGATGTCCGACACAGCAACACAATTCACGGTGCCCGCCGTCGCGGCAGCCGTCGCGGCCGCAATTCCCGACCGGGAGTTGCTCATCCAGGGCGGACGCCGGTACAGCTACCAACAGGTGATCGAACGGTCGCACCGCCTCGCCGCCTACCTGCACTCCCGTGGCCTGGGTTGCCACACCGACCGCTCCGCGCTCGCCGGCCACGAGGCCGGTCAGGACTTACTCGGCATCTACGCCTACAACGGCAACGAATTCGTCGAGGCGTTGCTGGGCGCCTTCGGAGCCAGAGTCGCGCCGTTCAACGTCAACTTCCGCTATGTCAAGAGCGAGCTGCAGTATCTGCTGGCGGATTCGGGGGCGACCGCGCTGATCTACCACGCCGCGTTCGCGCCGCGCGTGGCCGAAATCCTGCCGGACCTACCCCAGCTGCGGGTGCTGATTCAGATCGCTGATGACTCCGGCTACGAATTGATCTATGGCGCAGTGGATTACGAAAGCGCACTCGCGTCCTGCGCGCCCGAACCACCCCCGGTGCAGTATTCGGCCGACGACCTGTACGTCCTGTACACGGGCGGCACCACGGGAATGCCCAAAGGCGTCCTGTGGCGCCAGCACGACATCTTCATGACGTCCTTCGGCGGGCGCAACGTGATGACCGGCGAGCCGTTCGAGTCCATCGAGGCGATCGCGGCGGGGGTCGCCGCCGGCCCGGGCACCAAGCTGATGGTCCTGCCGCCGCTGATGCACGGCGCGGCGCAGTGGAGCGTAATGACCGCGATCACGACCGGGCAATCCGTCGTCTTCCCCTCGATCGTCGATCGTCTGGACGCCGATGAGGTCGTCCGCACCATCGAGCGCGAACGGGTGGCCGTCGTGACGGTGGTCGGTGACGCGATGGCCCGCCCGTTGGTCGCCTCCATCGAGAAGGGGATCGCGGACGTGTCGTCGTTGGCCGTGGTCGCCAACGGGGGCGCGTTGCTCACCCCGTTCGTCAAGCAACGATTGATCGAAGTCCTGCCGAACGCCGTGGTGGTCGACGGCGTCGGATCGTCGGAGACCGGCGCTCAGATGCACCACATGTCGACGTCGGGGGCCGTATCGACCGGCACCTTCAACGCGGGTCCGGACACGTTCGTGGCCGACGAGGATCTGGGCACCATCCTGGAACCGGGCCACGACGGGATGGGCTGGTTGGCGCAGCGTGGCTACGTCCCGCTGGGCTACAAGGGCGATGCCGCCAAGACCGCCAAGACATTTCCCGTCATCGACGGGGTGCGCTATGCGATCCCCGGCGACCGGGCCCGCCACCGCGCCGACGGCACCGTCGAACTGCTGGGTCGCGATTCGGTGACGATCAACTCGGGCGGCGAAAAGATCTTCGTCGAGGAAGTCGAGACCGCAATCGCTTCGCATCCCGCGGTGGCCGACGTGGTGGTCGCCGGACGGCCCAGCGAGCGGTGGGGCCAGGAGGTCGTCGCCGTCGTCGCGCTGGCCGAAGGCGCCCACGCCGACGCCGAGGAGTTGGTCGCTCACGCCGGGCAGTCGTTGGCTCGGTACAAACTCCCCAAGGCGATCGTGTTCCGCGCGGCGATCGAACGCAGCCCGTCAGGCAAGGCCGACTACCGGTGGGCGCGCGAGCAGGCGGTGAACGGCTGACGGCGGGCCTGCCCATATTGTCTACTGTAAGAATTACAGTACGATCTTAGGCAAGGCCTGCCCCGTTCCTGCTGGAGATGCTGGAGTGCTACGTGACGACCGACGTTCGCAGCAGTGACGAGACCGTCAGCCGGCGCGACCCCTACCCGTTCTTCGCGCGAAAGCGCCGCGAATCCGGGGTGTTCCGCGGGACGGTGATGGACTATTCCAAGACACCCGAGTCGCTGATGCCCAAGCGCGAATATTCCGCGGTGTCCTTTGATGCGGTGAACACGGTGTTTCGCGACGGCCGGATTTTCAGCTCCACGCCATATGACAAGACGATCGGACTGTTCATGGGGCCGACCATCCTGGCGATGGAAGGCAAGAAGCATCGCGACCACCGCAACCTCGTTTCCGCCGCTTTCAAATCCAAGGCGCTGGCCCGCTGGGAGAACACCATCGTTCGGCCGATCTGCAACGCGCTCATCGACGAGTTCATCCACACCGGCGAAGCCGACCTGGTCCGGAACTTCACCTTCGAATTTCCCACCCGCGTCATCGCCCAACTGCTCGGATTGCCCGCCGGCGATCTGCCGACCTTCCGTAAGCGCGCCGTGCAGTTGATCAGCTACCACGTCGACTACGAAAGCGCCTTCGAGGCGTCGGCCGCGCTCAGGGATTACTTCGTCGAGCAGATCGACCACCGCAGGTCCGAACCCACCGAAGACATCATCGGCGACCTGGTCAGCGCCGAGATCGACGGCGAAAAGCTAAGCGACGAAGCCATTTACTCCTTCCTGCGGCTGCTGCTGCCGGCCGGGCTGGAGACCACGTACCGCTCGTCGGGCAACCTGCTCTACCTGCTGCTCACCCAACCGGACCAGTTCGCCGCGGTGCAGGACAACCGGGAGCTACTGCCACAGGCGATCGAGGAGGGATTGCGCTTCGAGACGCCGCTGACCACCGTGCAGCGATTCACCACCGAGGACACCGAGCTGGGGGGCGTCGAGATTCCGGCGCGGTCGGTGATCGACGTGTGCATCGGGGCTGCGAACCGCGACGAGCGGCGCTGGGAGCGTTCGGAAGAATTCGACATCTTCCGCGAGCACCTGCCACACATCTCGTTCGCCGCCGGTGAGCACACGTGCCTGGGCCTGCACCTGGCTCGGCTGGAAACCCTGGTGGCAGTCGAATGCCTGCTGGATCGGGTGACCAACATCAGGCTGCTCACCGACGACGACCCCCACATCCACGGCCAGCCCTTCCGTTCACCGACGGCGCTTCCCGTCACGTTCGACGCCAAGTAGGGTCCCGAAAATGGTCAAAGTGATGTCGGGCTTCCGGGTCCTGGAACTCGCGCAATTCACCTTCGTCCCGGCGGCGGGCGCCATCCTGGCCGACTGGGGCGCGGACGTCATCAAGGTCGAACACCCGCTGCGCGGCGACACCCAACGTGGCTTCATCAACATGGGTGGCATCCAGCTCGATCCGGAGCGGCACCCGCTGATGGAGCATCCCAACCGGGGCAAGCGCAGCGTCGGGATCGACGTGTCCACGCCGGGCGGCCAGGAGGTGATCTACGAGCTGGCCAAGACCTCCGACGTGTTCCTCACCAACTACATGCCCGCTCAGCGGCAGAAGCACAAGTTCGACGTGGAGCACATCCGCGCGGTGAACCCGAACATCGTCTACGCGCGCGGTTCGGCATACGGTGACAAGGGCGCCGAGCGTGACGTGGGCGGCTATGACGGGACGGCGTTCTGGACGCGCAGTGGCATCGGATACGCGCTGACGCCCGAGGAGCTGGGTGGCGCGCTGGGGCAAGGCATTCCGGCATTCGGCGACTCCATCGGCGGCATGTTCATCGCCGGCGGCATCTCGGCGGCGCTGCTGCATCGCGAGCGCACCGGCGAAGCCCTCGAGCTCGACGTGTCGTTGCTGAGCACGGCCTGGTGGGCGGCGGGAGCGAGCGTGACGCAGGGCATGGAGACCGGACAGGTGATGCGCACTCCCATGCCGGGCTCCGCCACCGCGATGTCGGTGAACCCCTTCATGGGCAACTACGAAACCTCCGACGGCGGCACCATCAACCTGTGCATCATCAGCCCGACCGGGTTGATCCGCGACACGTTCGAGCATCTCGGCATACCCGAGGCAGCCGACGATCCCCGCTTCTCCGACGTGCTTCCGCTGATCCAGAATGCCAACGCGGCCGCCGAACTGATCGCAAAGGCCTTCGCCGGCAAGCCCTTCGACTACTGGCGGCAGCACCTGAAAACGATGAAGGGTCAGTGGGCGCCGTTCCAGAGCCTCCTCGACCTCGTCGAGGACGAGCAAGCCCTGGCCAACGACATGGTCAGCGAGGTCGAGCTCGCCAGCGGCGGAAAACCTTTCCGTGTCGTGCGCGGCCCCGTGCAGTTCAACCACGAGCCGCTGGTCACCACGCGGGCGCCCCAGGCCTCCGAGCACACCGAGATCGTGCTGATGGAACTGGGCATGGATTGGGACCGCATCGAGGAGCTGAAGGACTCGGGAGCCATTGCGTGAACCGCGCCGCCGCACAGTGATCGGCATGGCTTCATCGCCGAACGCGCGTTTGCGGCGAAGGCACTAATGACTCGCTAGAACGAGTGCACCATCTGTTCGCTGACGCTAAGTGCGATCTTGCCCCGCGAGGGCGATGCGAAGTTGATTGGACGTACGAAGGCCTCCTATCGACGGTCTCGGCTGCATCCGACGCAATGGCGGACAGGGCCGACAGAGAAATACGGTGTTTCCCTACACAAATGATGTGGCAGCCGGTTTGGCGCGACTTTGCGCCTCAGACTCACAGGCCGCCGGTGACGTCTTGTTCGACGTGGCCGAACTCGTCGTCTTGGCCATTGAACGTGCCGTGGCATGACACCACCAAGTGATACTTGACGCCTAGCGGTGGCGCCAGGAAGTCAAGTTTGGTGGCATCATTCGGGTTGACGTTGAAGTCGCGGTGCACCGCCGGCATCAAGAGCCCGTTCTTCGGCGCGGCGTCATACGTGCACTTGCCAGGCAATGTCGAGGTGTTCTTGACGTTCACCGCCACTGACGTCGGTGATTGCTCGACATTGACCGCGATCGCGTTCTTCGGCGGCTTCGGCGCAGGAGGCGACGGATTGGGCGTCTTGGAGCAATCCGAGCCGGCAGGCAGCTCGTAGTTGCCGGTACACCGCACCGGAAGGTTGTTCGGACTCGCTGCCGCCTTACAAGTCTGCCCAGCCGGAACGGTCGGAGTCTCCGAACCAGCCGGACACTGGACGGCCGCCGGCGGCGCTTGGGGGGCGGCGGCCGGCTTACCGAGCACGATGGCGACGGTATCGTCATCTCCCTTGCGGAAGAAGCCCACGCCGAAGTCTTTGTTGCTGCAGTCGTTGATGGCAGGAGTCGCTTCGCCAACGGCGCCGCGGGTAGCCCCCTCCGCGTTGTTCGCGCTCCCGAAGGGAGCGGCCAACGTGACGGTGAAGGTGCCCTTGTACTGCCCGGCCGGGGGCACCCCCGGCAGGTTGTTGCCGATGGCATGCTGCGCCTCCCCCTCAAGGGGGATGCTGTAGTTCAAAGGGGGACAAGTCGATCCTGCTCGCGCATTGTTAACCGCCTGGCGGATGGCAGCGAGTGGATCGGCGGACGCGATCGGCGCCATCGTCAACGCGAGCACCGAACCCGACAGCGCCGCGAACGCAACTGCAACTGCTGCTTGGGTTCTGGGCATGGTGATCTCCTTTTCGTCGCCACCCACGCACGCCGGATGCGACAGGCCGGCGTGTCGGTGTCCGTCCGACATGCACGACGCTAAGTGGAACGGTCAGATGCGGAAATAAGGAGAATCCCTACATTTCTGTTCGTTCATTGACCTGTCAGGGCTATTTGGGTACCTGCGGGGGCGATTTCGTGAGCAAGTTTCACGGCGGCGGCGTTGGCCTGCTCCGCGGAGAGCCGCAACACGCCCACCTGCACGGTGTTGACGCAATTACCGCGGCGAAGTCCACCCCGCCACCAAGCGTGTCCTGTCGAAGGCCCTACCCGCTTGTTGTCGCACAGGCATCTCTTCTAATCAAATCTGTTTCGCTGCAGCGCTTTTCGTTCGGACAAGCCTATTGCTTGGCCAACACCACGGTAACGACGTCGACGCTCCGGTCATCGTGCCGGATGAAGCCCACTCCGAAGTCGGTGTAGTTGCAGTTCGTGAGTGCAGCGGCTTTTCGGTGGTTGCGTACTGCTGGGCAGCGCCGTCGAGGTCGCCACGTGCCGTCAGTCCGGGGCACTCTCAGCTCTACGGGGCGCCGGCACGGCCACGCGGCTATCCTGACGACCTGAGCGCGGGCGCGCTATCGGGCGATGCTATGGCTGCACGTGCAGCGTTGGTCAGCGGGCACACGTTTCATCACGCTCTCGGCGTGCGAGCCGCACCCCGCCCACGTGATCTTTCCGCAGCGCCGGCAGCGCACGGGGTAACACATGGTTGCTCCCTATTGTCCAGGGCGAAGCGATTGCGCCACTATGCCCCCACGGCAGCTCTGCGCTCGGCGATCTTGGCGCGGACCTTTTCCATGTCAAGACCCTTGACCTGATCGATCAAGTCGTCGAGCACGGCTGGTGACATCGCTCCGGGCTGACTGTAAATGAGGATGCCGTCGCGGAACGCCATGATTGTCGGCACCGAGCGGATGCCTACGGTCGCGGCGAGTTCGCGCTCGGTGTCGGTGTCCACCTTGGCATGCACGATCTCCGGGTGGCTCTGCGAGGACCGTTCGAAGACCGGCGCGAAAGCCCGGCATGGCCCACACCAAGGGGCCCAGAAGTCGACGAGCACAATCGGGTTTGCGACCACCGTCGACTCGAAATCGGCGGCGGTCAGTGTCTTGACGGTCATGGTTGCTGCTCCTTTCGAAAAGCGAGGGTGAGGATCGGCCCGAGGCGGCGGTGGCCGCTCATTGCGCCGGCCCCGCGGTGTCGTCCGCGATCTTGTCGGCGAATTCGCAAAATGCGCTGTAGGCGCGTGCACCGTAGATCGTCGCGGGGCCACCATGCATGAGAATGCTGACGCCGATCGCCTCGGCGGCCTCTTCCTTGGATGCTCCGGCACGGGCCGCCCCCTGAGCGTGGGAGGCGATACAGCCGTCGCATCCGGCGACGACCCCGATCGCCATCGCGATCAACTCCTTGAACTTCTTGTCCAAGGCGCCGGAGGTCAGTGCGCCGTTGCTCATTTCGGCGAAACCCCGGTACACGTCCGGGATCATCTTGCGCAGGGCACGGTGCTGGGGGTTGAGGTCGTCCAGCACTTGTTGGTAGTGATTGTGTTCCGTCATGGCATGTACAATACCTATACGGGTAGGGGTATTCCCGCGATATGCGCTCGATTTTTTTCTTCGGTGCGCATATGCCCCGGCCAATAGAGTCCATCGGCCCTAGGAACGCGTCACCGCGGGGCGCAGTCTGGCCTCGGAGCGCCCGGCGTTCCCACGCGGCGACAACCATGTCGTGCGGCGATGCCGGCGCATGTGATAGAGGAGCATCAATGGCACGAGTCGTCGTCCTCGGCGCTGGTATCGCCGGGCATACCGCCGCGCTACACCTTCGCCGATGGCTGGGCCGCAGTCACGAAGTCGTCGTGATTTCTCCCAATGCCGACTGGAATTGGATCCCGTCCAACATCTGGGTCGGCGTTGGCCGCATGGATCCGGCCAAGGTTCTCATTCCGCTCGAACCCATCTACCGCCGCAAGGGCATCGTGTTTCATCAAGCGCTTGCCACCGCGATCCATCCGGAGGGCACCAAAGATCAGTCGGCGCCGTCGGTGGACTTCGTCTACACCGACGAGGAACACAACGGCCAGAGCGGCACCATCACGTATGACTACCTCATCAATGCCACCGGGCCGCGCCTGAACTTCGCGGCGACCCCCGGGCTCGGCCCCACCGGCCACTCATACTCGGTGTGCACCGCGGCCCACGCCGTCGAGGCGGCCGAGGCGCTCGACCGGGTCATCGCCAGGCTGAAGGCCGGCGAGAAGCAGCGCCTGGTCATCGGCGTCGGGCACGGCACCTGCACCTGCGAGGGCGCGGCCTTCGAATACGCCTTCAACGTCGAGCACACGTTGCGAGCCGCCGGTGTGCGAGACCTGGCCGACGTCGTCTACCTCACCAACGAGTACGAGCTGGGTGACTTCGGCGTCGGTGGCATGAGTTTCGTCGAAAAGGGCTTCGTGCAGTCCAGCCGGCTATGGACCGAGTCGCTGTTCCGTGAGCGCGGCGTCAAAGCCGTCACGCAAGCGGCCGTCCACGAGGTGATGGACGGCAAACTGCGCTACGAGCAACTGGACGGCAGAGAGCACGAGTTGGACTTCGACTTCGCCATGCTGTTACCACCGTTCAGGGGAGCAGACCTGGCGGCATACGACAAGGACGGCAACGACATCAGCTCCGTTCTGTTCGCGCCGTCAGGCTTCATGAAGGTCGACGCGGACTACTCGGGCAAACCCTATGACGAATGGTCCGCCGAGGATTGGCCGCACACCTACGAGTCCCCCGCCTATCCGAACATCTTCGCCCCGGGCATCGCGTTCGCGCCCCCGCACCCCATCTCTCGACCGCGCACGAGTCCCAACGGGACTGTGATCACGCCCAGTCCGCCGCGCACCGGCATGCCGTCGGGCATTATGGCCAAGACGGTTGCTGAAACCATCCGCGATCGAATAACCAAGGGAACCACCGCGGTTGCACACCGCGCCTCGATGTCGAGCATGGGCGCCGCATGCGTCGCCTCCGCAGGCACCGGTTTGCGCGAAGGCTCGGCCGCCGCCATGACAATGTTCCCGGTGGTACCCGATCCGGTGAAGTACCCCCAAACGGGTCGCGACATCGCCGGCACCTCCGGTGAGCTCGGCTTGGCCGGCCACTGGATCAAGCTGCTGCTGCATTATCTCTTCATCTACAAGGCGAAAGCCCGCCCATTCTGGTGGCTGATCCCTGAATGAAAGGCACTTCGATGGACGACGAAAACTCCTACTCGGACGTGAACGCGCTGACGGCCGAGCGCATCGCCGACGCACCGCTGCCCACTCGGGCAACACTGCGGACGCGGCAGAACGTCTTCCTGCAATTCGGGCGGTTCATCCGTATCAATCTCAAGATGCTGCGGATCATCTACGGGCACGGCTGACCCGGCGCCCGGGTCCAACAGGCATCAACCTGGCGGCGCCCGGTTAGGAGACCTTCGTGACCGGCGGCGCGTACGCGGGTTTGCCCAGCCCGAGCATGTACTGGGCGATCATGTTGCGGAAGACTTCCAGCGTGCCGCCATAGATGCCCACCAGTGGGGCGAACCGGTAGGCATATTCGGCGCTGCCGTCGTCGGCGGCCGCCTCGGCTCCATACGGCAGCGCGGACGCGGCGCCGAGGATGTCCATCAGTTCCGGGGAGATGTCGCGCATCGTTTGTGCGATGGCGACCCGGCCGAAAATGCCCGGGGTGGCCAGCGCCACCTCCAGTCGGGCAACGCTGCGGCCCAGTCGATATGCGACCGACTTGTCCTCGATGAGTCGGCGGCCGTCGCCATCGGTGCGCGTCACGCATGCCGTCGCCTTGTCCACCGCCTCGGACAGAAAACTCGCCTGGTGCATCATGATTGACGTATCCTGCAGACCGTCCGGGGCGGCGGCGACGGCGCCGTGCTCGACGTTGAGCGGTTCGCGCAGCACCGTCCAGCCCCCGTTCACCTCGCCCAGCCGGTACTTGTCGTCCACGCGGACGTCGCTGTAATAGACGATGTTGGTCCGATCGCCATCCACCGTGCGGATGCCCTGGATTTCGATGCCGGACGAATCCAGCGGAACCAGGAACATGGTCAGGCTCTTGTGTTTCGGCGCGTCCGGGGCGGTGTTGGTGATCAGGAAAACGTATTGGCAGTTATGGGCGCCGGTGGTGAACATCTTGGAGCCATTAATGATCCACTCATCACCGTCGCGTACCGCGCGGGTCTTACAGGTGGCGACATCGGAGCCGCCTTCTGGCTCGGTGTAGCCGAGGCACAACCGAACCTCGCCGCTGAAGACTTTCGGGAGCACCTCGTCGCGCAGTTGCGGTGACCCGAACTTGTCCACCGAGCGGGCCACCATCGCGGTCGTCCCCCACGTCACCCACGGCACATGTGCCCGCCGCTTCTCCAACTCCCAGATGCGCCGCCGCACCCGGCTGAAACCGCCGTCGGACTCCGGTTTCCATTCCGCCGCCAAATAGCCTGCGGCGCCGAACTTCAAATGCAACCCCTCGTCGAAGTTGTCGCCGGTTTCCCTGTCCCGGCGCCTGACCTCTTCGGTCATGTGCGTGGCCAGAAAGCTGCGCGCTTCGTCGCGGAATGCCTCGTCCGCTTCGGACAGCTCGACGCGGGAGAAATCCATCGTGTTGCCCCTTCCTACGCCGGCAGCGCCGCGCCCTCGCGGGCGGCCACGATCTCGGCCACCCGTTGGGCCGTGGCCCCCGGATCGCCGCCGGCCAGTGGCCACCCTCGGGCGCGCACCAGATACGCCGTCGCCGCGGCCTCGGCCGAGACCCCGAGGCCGCCTTGAATGTGGACCGCCATGGTCGCCGCCCTCGCCGCCTCCTCGGCCATGAAAACGAAGGCCGACGGCGCCAATTCGCGCCGCTCGCCGGGTTCATTGTCCAGGAACCAGGCGGCGCGGCGAGCCAGATTGCGGCCGCCCTGGACGGTGATGGCCATATTCGCCAGCGGGTGGGAGATGGCCTGCAACGTGGAGATGGGCACACCCAGCGTGTATCGGGTCTTGGCGAACTCGGCGGCGATGGTCATGGTTTCCTCCACCAGCCCGACGAGCGCCGCCGCGGTCAACAGCCGCCATTCGTCCACCGCCAAAAGGCAACTCGCCAGCGCATCGGGACCCTCGGCGATGACCTCACGCGTGTCGGCCGCCGCGGGGTCCACCCACGCCATGGGCAGGCGGCCGATGTTGTCGACCTTCGCCGGGCGGCTGGCGAAGGTCAGGCGCGCGACTTCGCCGCCGTCGCGGACGACGATGTGGTCGGCGATCGACCCCGACGGAATCAACCGCGGGCCACGCCCGGTGTCGATGCGCGGGTCCAGCGCGGCAAGCTGCTCCCCATCGGCTATGCCGGCGGCAGCCTCGCCCAGCGCGCCGAGCCGCCCCAGAAGCCGTGCGGTGCAGACGTGGTCGATCCACGGAACCGGCGCCAGCGACCGGCCGACCTCCTCGGCCACCAGGGTGAGGTCGACCAGGGTCGCGCCGTCACCGCCGCAGGACTCCGGCAACGCCATCGTGGTCGCGCCCATCCCGCACAACCTCTCCCACAGGTTCTTGTCGAAACCCGACGGCTCTGCGGCACGGACGGTTTCGATGGAGCAGTGCGTCTTGAAGAACTGCTTGTAGGCGTCCCGCAGGGCCACATGATCGTCGGACAGGCTGTAGTCCAGTCGGCGTAGTTCGAAGCGGTCCATCGTCAGTGCTCCCGTTCTCGGTCAGGCGCGGTCGCCGAAGAAAAAATCCTGCGCGTTGCTGTAAAGGTAGTTATCCAGGACGTCGGCCGGCAGATCAAGGGCACTTGCCTCGGGGATGACCCGCCGCATGGGCAACACCGGCCAGTCGGAGGCGTAGATCACCTTGTTGGGACCGCGCGTGCGCATGTAGTGCAGCAGGCCCTCCGGCAGCCGCTTGGGCGACCACGCCGACGTCATGAGGCGCAGGTTCGGGTACTTCAGCAGCAAGCGGATCGCGACGTCCCACCACGGGTCGGCGCCGTGAATCATGCACAGCCGCAGTTCGGGGAATCGTACGCACACCCGATCCAAGTGCATGGGGTGCTGCACCTCGCCAGGTATGGGCGGCCCCGGGATGCCGGTGTTGATGCACAGCGGGAGGTCTATTTCCGCGCATTTGGCATAGAGCGGGTAGTACACGGCGTCGCTGGGCGGGTATTGGCCGTCACCCCAAAAGCTCGGCCCCACTACGGCATACGCGACGGGCAGGTCGCCCGCGATCTCGGCGAGCTTGCGCAGCGACGGCACCGGGCGAAGGAGGTTGACCCCGCCCATGGCCAACGCGAAGCGGTCCGGCCTGGCGTCGACGAATTTGCGCGCGGTCGTGGACGGGTTGGCGAGCGAGTCCATCAAGATCGCCTTGTGCACACCCTGTTCGTCCATCTCGGCGAGCAGTTCGGAGAGATCGACCGGGGCGAACATCGACTCAGGGCCCTTGAAGTAGTCGTCCCTCACCTTGAGCATCCATGTCGGCTGTGATTCGGCTTCGCCGAAATGGACGTTCACCAGGCAGTCAATCGCTTGGGTGTTCATGACTTCCTTCGGCGTCGGACCATACCAGCGCGGTCACCGGAACGTGTTGAGTGGCTTGCTCTCTGGCCCATCGGTAGTTGGGCTTGCCGTTGCCGAGGCGTTGGATCTGCTCGACAAAGATGACTGCCTTCGGCGCCTTGAAATGCGCCAGTTGTGCCGTGCACGCGTGGTAGAGGGTGTCCTGGGTGAGCCGCGCGTCGGGTTGCGTCGCGACGAGCGCGACGACCTCTTGACCCCACCGGTCGCTTGGTCGGCCGACGACCAGGGCATCGGCGACGCCCGGCTGAGCGCGCAGCACTTCTTCGACCTCTTCGACGAAAACCTTTTCGCCACCGGTGTTCACGACCAGCGAGTCGCGGCCCAGCAGGCGGATGGTGCCGTCCTTCTCCAGCGATGCCCGGTCGCCGGGTATCACCACCCGCCGGCCGTCGATCTCGGGGAAGGTCCGTTGCGTGGCCTCGGCGTCGCCGAAATACCCGAGCGGGATGCGGCCGGTCCTGGCGGCCCAGCCGACTTCCCGCTCACCGGGCCGCAGAAACCGGCTGCGGTCGGCCGACACCACGGTGGCCCCCTCCCTGGGTTGGAAGGTTTCGCTGGCGGTCCCCTCGCGGCTGTGCCCGAACGCCATGTTGCCGCTCTCCGACGACCCGTAGCCCTCGATGATGGTGATGTGCGGCAGGCATTCCATCAGTGCGCGTTTGTGTTTCGCATTCGTCGCGGCGCCTCCGGTGCCGATCGCGTGCAGCGAGGACAGGTCGTAGGCACGCGCGCGCAGCTCGGCGATCAGCGGGCCGGCGTACGCGTCGCCCACCATGGTCATCATGCCCACCTTCTCGCGCTCCGCGGTTTCCCACACCGACCGCACGTCCAGCCTGTTGCGGTCGTCGTAGAGCACCACGGGCAGGCCGGCGCAGAGCGCGGAGAACGCGGTCCACATGCCGGCGGCGTGCATGAGCGGGGAGACGGCGAACCACGGCTGCCCGCCCGCGGCGACCTTGTCGTGAATCTCCGTGACGCTGGCATGATCGGCTCCGACCATTGACGACACGTACATGTCGCTCTGTCGCCACAGCACGCCCTTCGGGCGCCCCGTCGTCCCGCCGGTGCACATCATGATGAGATCGTCCGGGGATCCGGTCTCCTCGCGATCGGGGCTGACGGACGCCAGGGCGTCATCGAGCGAGATCGCCTTCGGCAGTTGGGGAGCCGTACTGCCATCGTCGATGGAGATCAGCAACTCGGTACCGATCGGCGGCAGGACCTCGGCGAACCGGACGCCGAGGGAGCGGTGGTAGATGATCCCCCGCGGGCGGACGTAGTCGAGCAGGTCGTGGATTTCCCGGGGCGAGTAGTGGTGGTTCACGTTGACCGGGACGGTGCGAGCCTTCAGGCAGCCGATGACCATGTCGGGGTATAGGTCGTTGTACATCAGCAGCGCGATGCGGTCCTGTCCGCATTCCCAGCGCTGCAGCGCGTCACGGGTCGCGTAGACGCCGAAACCCTTGCCTTCGAGGTAGTTCGCCAATCGGTTGGTGCGGACCGCGGAATCGGCGAAGGTGCTCTTGCGGTCGCCGCAGACGGTCATCAGCCGGTCCGGCACGGCGTCGGCGATGGCGTCCAGAACCGCGCCCACAGTCCATTCACTCATGGGGGCGCTAAACGGCCGACGGGACCGGAACGCCCAGCAGCTCGAGGGCGTTGTCGCGCATCACTTTTCGGATATCGACGTCGCTGAACCCATGCAGCTCGTCAGCGAACGACACCGGTGTCTCCAGGCCTTCCCCGTGCGGCCAGTCGGACCCGAACAGGATCTTGTCGATGCCGATCACATCGGCCAGCTCGGGTAAATCGTCCTCGTAGTACGGAGCGATCCAAACATTGTTGCGCAATTGCTCCACCGGGTCCTCGGCAAAATGCCGCGGGTAGTTGTTGGCGACCTTCTTCAGCCGCTTGATCAGCCGATGCACGAAGTAGGAGCCGTTTTCGATGCTGACCGCCCTGAGCGCGGGGTGGCGGGTGAACACACCGTGCACGATCATCGAGGCCATCGTGTCGTGGATGGCGCGGTCGTCGAGGAGAACCTGATCCAGTGGGTCCTTTTCGCCGAACCCCTCGAAGGTCGCCTTGCCGCCCCATTGTGCGGCGATGTGCAGATAGCCGCTGTCGCTGAGGTGGAAGCCCACCGGCACCCCCGCCTCGGCGAGCCGGGCCCACACCGGGTCGTGACTGCGATCGCCCAGGGATCTCGGCTTCACCACACCGGGCACCGGCGCGGGCCGCACCAGCACCAGCTTGGCACCGCGCGCCAGCACGAACTCGACCTCTTCGAGCGCCTTGGCCGGGTCTGCCAGTGAGATGATGGGGGCGGCGATGATTCGGTGATCGGGCCGGTCGAAGCCCCAATCTTCGTCGAGCCAGAGGTTGAACGCGTGCACCGACGCCATCGTCGCCTCGATGTCTCCTTTGAGCGCCTCCTCGACGCCGCACGCGAAAGTCGGCAGCATGAATACCGTTTCGATGTCCTGGGTATCCATCACCGCAACCCGCGCGTCGCGGTTCTGGTACTCGGGGTGGCTGGCCAGCCGCTCGACCTTCATCAGCGAGGCGGGGTCGACGCCGCCGGGTATTTCGCCTCGGAACAACAGGTCCAGGCAGCCCGGCACGATGATCGGGTCAAAGGTCGGGTTGGGGATGAAGTGGTTGACCCGGTCCCCGATCACGGCCCAGGTGCGCTTGCCGTCGTTGAGCATCTGCACGCCCCGCCGCTTGAACTTCTTGTCCAGGTGGCGGGTGAAGGCGTCCAGCGGTTCGTAGTAGTGGTTGTCGACGTCAATCGCCTTGTAACCCAAGCTGGTCATGATCATCCTTTCCGGCAGCACCGGCGAACACTAAGCGTCGGTCGGATCGAGCGAGGGGAATCGGGGGGGCCGCTTCTCCAGGAAGCTGGTGATGCCCTCGATGACGTCCGGCCGCGGCATCGCCTCGTGCAGCAGCACCTCGGCACGGGACGTGGCGTCCACGACATCGCAAGTGGCGTCACCGTATACCTGCCTCTTGATCACTTCCATGGACGCCGGCGAGCAGTTGCGGGCGATGTCCTCCGCGTATTCCAGCGCGCGCTTCATCAGATCCTCGGACGCGACCACTTCCTTGACGAGGCCGAGGTCGGCCGCCTCCTCGGCGAGGAAGGTGCGACCGCTCAACAGCAGATCCAGGGCGACGCCCCACGTTGTCAGTCGCGGCAGTATCCAGGAGATGCCGAACTCGGCGATCAGTCCGCGGCGGGCGAAGACCGCGGCGAACTTGGCGCCGGCCGCCGCAAACCGCACGTCACACATGAGCGCCTGGGTCAGGCCGATGCCGACGCAGGCACCGTTGATGGCGGCGACGACGGGCTTGCGCAGCGTGGTCACGAAATGCGGCGGCCGTTCCCCGACCAACTCGGCGAGGTTGGTCTGACTCGCCTTCTCCATCGTGTCGCCGTACCTCGGTGCGGAATTCGGCGTGCCCAGATACGCGCCGGCGCAGAATCCTTTGCCCCGGCCGGTCAGCACGATTGCCCGGATGGCCGGGTCCTGTTCGGCGCGGTCGATCGCCGAGTAAAAGCCGGCGGCAATGTCCGGCCCCCAGGCGTTCAGGCGTTCCGGACGGTTGAAGGTCAGAATCGCGACGCCGCTGCCGGTGGACTCGTAGAGCACTGCGGCCCCGGAAGCGTCGTCCCTGCCGGACATCTCCCCCGCTACCTCCTCACGACCGCCTACCCGATTCCGCGACGATTTGTACGCATACTGTATACCTATCGGTACTGTTTTCCACAACCGCCCATGCGTGCCCGCGAACCCCGGCCGAACAGGGGATTTCGGCTTGCTGAACCGCACCCCTGACCGCCGTCGGCGGGGCCACTGGTGACCCGGCGCGGCTCGGGTATCCCGGGTGTGGCGAGCACCACGCGCCGATCGCGTTTCCTCCTGCCGGCGAAAAGGGAAAGCCAACATAGATACCCACTACCAGGAGGGGAAACGCAATGGTTGACATCAAGAGCGGCCCGGTCGAGCTGATCCAGGGCATCGTCGAGGCGGTGTTCGGTAAGGCCAAGGAGATCGTCGGCACGATCATCGGCCGCAACGATCTGGTCAACGAGGGCCAGGCGCAGCAGGACAAGGCCGACGCGCAGCGCAGCGCGGCGAAGAAGGAAGCGGCGGCCGAGAAAGCCCGCGGCAAGGCCAAGGCCGCGGAGGCGCGCGAGCAGGCCGAACAGTAAACGGTCAGGCACAGGCCCGGTCACCTTGGTGGCCGGGCCTTGCTCAATGTGTTCCGCTGTGGCGCAGACGTTTTGGCCGCTCCGTTAGGCCTCGATGAGCCCGAGCCGGCGATATGCGTCCTCGATCTGCGACTTGGCCTCCGGCGGCAGCTCGGCCTGCGGCGGCCGGGAATGCGGATACGCGCCTATCGGCAATCCCAGAAGCGAGGCGGCGTACTTGAACGCCCCACCCCAATGGGTGAAGTAGTCCGGCCGTCCCGGATAGCACGTCCACCACGATCCGACGTCGAGGTCGAACTGGTCCAAGCCCGATTCGCGGCCGAAGTCCATCGCCTCGAGCAGCTTGTCGCTTTGCACCAAATCCCAGTATTCAGAGAACAATCGCCGCTGCGGCGTCTCGAACAGGTAGCCCGCGGTGCCCAGTTGCGCCGGACAGACGATCCCGTCGCGTAGCCAACCGGCGCGATACACGGTCTTGTCACACTCCCAGAGCACCAGGCCGGGCGCCAGCCGGTGGAGCATCCGGCTGCTGGCAGGCCGGAAGGCGCCCTCTTTGGTCGCGCACACGGCGGACACCTCGTCGTAGATCCGCGCGCTCTCGGCGGCGGTCAGCACGTAGCCAGACGACGGCGAGTTGAACATGCCCAGGGCGATGTCGGTGCGCGCGGCGATGTATTTGAAGAATCGCAGAACGCCCTCGCCCCCATGCACCTCCATCATCGGCGTTTGGATGTAGACGATGTCGGCACCGGCTTCCTGGGCGTGCAATGTCAATTCCAGACAGTCCTTGGCGGCGATGGCGGCGGTGCAGGCCTGCACGACGACGTCGGGATTGACGGCACGCCCTTCCTCAATGGCCACCTCCAGCAAGCGCTTTCGCTCATCGATGGTCAACGACCAGAACTCCGAGAGACCGCTGGTGCACCACAACATCGGGTGCCCGAGGTCACCCACGCAGTAACGGACCAGCGTCCGGTAGGCCTCCCAGTCGACGTCGTCGCCGTCCGGCCCGCAGAACGGGGTGTAAAGCGAGTCACCGATTCCGCGCAATGCGCCACGCGCCCAGGCGCGGGCCTCGCTTGCCGTCGCCACGTTCGACTCCTTCTTTCGGCCGAGCCTTTTCGTTCCGGGCGGTCAGGTGAAGTCCGAACCGCCGTCGACATTGATGTTGGCCCCCGTCATGTAGGAGTTGCGCCGCGACGCGAGGAATGCGGCCACCGGCCCGATCTCCTCTGGCAGCCCCGCCCGCGGCATGTGGGCCGGATGGCCGAAGTGCTTGCCGATGGCGTCCATCAGCGCGTAAGGATCGCCGCCGTCGACGCCCACCGATTTCGCCCAACCGACGAGCGACTCGGACGCGATGCTGCCGGGCGACACCACGTTGACCAAGATCTCGTCCTTGGCCAAGAACAGAGACAGGTTCTTGGAAACGCTGGTCAGCATCGACTTCGCCGCCGTGTAGGCGGGCAGCATGACGCTCTGCCGCTGGGTCGAGTGGGCCGAGAAGTTGACGATCCGCGCCCATTGCGCCTTGCGCAGCAGCGGAAGTGCCGCGCGCACACAGCGCACCATGCCCATCACCCCGTCTTCGACGGCTTGGCGCCACTGCTCGTCGGCCAAATCGTCGAACGTGCCCGCCGCTCCCGGCCCGACCGTATTGACAAGGACATTGAGTTCTCCGCCCCATCGCCGGCCGAGTTCGGCGAACGCCTCGTCAACCTGCCCGGGATCGGCGATGTCCGCGACGAGCCCGACGGCGTCGGAGCTACCGCGTCCCGTCAACTCGGCCATGGCGCAGTCGAGCGCGCCGCGACTGCGGCCGATGACCGCGACCCGGGCACCTTCGTCGGCGAGGCAGCGGGCCGTGGCCAAACCCATGCCGCGGCTCCCGCCGACCACCACCGTTGCGGCATCCGCCAGCCCTAAATCCATGGCAATTCCCGTGGCTCATCGGATGACTGGGTGAATGGCTTGCGCCCGGTCATGTTCGCCCGCCCGGCCTTGTTACCAAAACGCCTACGATAGGTATTACAGTAGCAGATGGAAAACTGCACGAAAGCCCGGTTGACGGACATCGTCGAGCGGCGACACGGCTAAGCTTGCGCAGGTGAGTCGGTACGGCTCTTGGACCGCATACACAGGATACATCGTGACGGAGGTGCCCGTAGTGGCAAAGCAGGCTACCGCCGATAGGCGTCAGCGCCGCGAGCGCGGATCCATCAATCCCGATGACATCATCAGTGGCGCATTTGAACTCGCGGAACAGGTGTCGATCGACAATTTGAGCATGCCGCTGCTTGGCAAACATCTGGGTGTCGGCGTCACGAGTATCTACTGGTATTTCCGCAAGAAGGACGACCTGCTCAACGCGATGACCGACCGCGCATTGAGCAAGTATCGGTTCGCCACGCCCTACGTCGAATCCAGCGACTGGCGCGAGACATTGGCCAACCATGCGCGCTTGATGCGCAAAACGTTCATGGGGAACCCAATTCTGTGCGACCTGATTCTGATTCGCGCCGCGCTCAGCCCGAAGGCGGCACGGTTGGGTGCCGAGGAGATGGAAAAGGCCATCGCCAACCTGGTCGAAGCCGGCCTGTCGCCGGAGGACGCCTTCGACACCTACTCGGCGGTTTCGGTGCACGTCCGCGGCTCGGTGGTGCTGCAACGGCTTTACGAGAAGAATCAATCCTCCGATGAGGGTGCGCGTGCCATCGAGGACGCCGTCGCCATCGACCCCGAGAAGACCCCCCTGCTGGCCCAAGTCAGCCGCATCGGGCACCGGATCGGCGCACCCGACGAAACCAACTTCGAGTACGGGCTCGGCTGCATCCTGGATCATGCCAGCCGGTTGATCGAAGAGGGCAAGGGGTCGAAGGACGGCAAAGCTGCGCCGTCACGGCCACGCAAGGTGGCCAAGTCACCTGCGTCGCGCGCACGCACCAAGGCCCCGGCCGCGCGCTAGCCGGCTACCGAATACAGCTGCTACGCTTCGGGTTCCGGCACGTCGAAGTGTTCGTCGCGGAGCCGGAACGCTTCCTTGGTCCCATGCTGTGCGCGGGTCTTGACGAAGTTGAACTCTCCCGGCCCGAATTGCAGGTTGGTGCCGAAGGCGTGGAAGAGATAGCTCGCGACTTCCTCACCCTGATATGCCTGGCTCTGCTCGACGAGACGGAAAGCCTCCTTGGCGATGACCACCCCGTCGGCGGGCATCTTCGCCGCCTTTTCCGCCCAGTACCGCGCCCGCGCCGGGACGGCGGCGGAATCGCAGGTGTCGGTGAAAATTCCGAGATGTTCGAGCTCGCCGGCCTCGATGATGTCGCCGGTCAGCAGCAGGCGCCGGGCCAGCACCGGACCCAGCCGGTGGAAGAACATGTGCAGGCTGCCGAGTGCGGGCCCGAGGAAGCGGGTGGCCGGCATGCCGACCTTCGTGTCGCGCGCTATCACGGAGATGTCGGTCATCAGCGCCATCTCGAAACCGCCGCCGAGCGCATAGCCGGTGATCTCGCCCACCGTGACCTTGGGAAAGCCCATGAAGTTGTGGTAGAAGCCAAAAGACTTGCGGTCCACGGTAAGTCGCCGGCGTTGACTGGGACGGCGCTTGTCCGACGCGTCGCCGGGCGTGGCCTTTTCGCCATACCAGCCATAGGCGTTGTTCATGTCGGCCCCGGTGGAGAAGACATCGCCGGCGCCGCGCAACAACACCACCGTCAGGTCGTCGTCTTCGGCCACCCGATCCAGACAGCGGGCGAGTGCGTCGCGCATGGCGGCGTCATAGGAGTTGCGGTGCGCCGGATTGTTG
>NZ_LZJM01000224.1:0-17996 GCF_001667665.1 Mycobacterium sp. E342 | reverse complement strand
GCACCCCGACCGAGCGCGCGGTTCCCTTCGGCGCCTTCAGCCACCTGGTCGAGATAGCCGACATCGGCAAGCCGGCCGCGCTGTTGCGTGCCGCCCGGGCGTCGCTGGACGGTGACGACCTGCTGCTCGCGGTCGACGACGCTCACGAACTGGACATCCTGTCCGCCACGCTGGTGTACCAGTTGGCGCTGGCCGGCGCGGCCAGGATGGTCGTCACCGGCCGCGCCGACTCGGCTCCGGACGCCGTCGCGGCGCTGTGGACCGACGGCCTGCTCACCCGAATCGACATCGAAGCGCCCGGCGGGACGACCACGCCGGCAGAGGTCGATACGTTTCTCGGCGAAATACCCGCCGCGGCCCGGGCGGTGGTGGACTATCTGGCCGTGGCGGAGCCGCTGTCGCTGGCGGATCTGAGCGTCCTCGCCGGCGCGGACGCGGTTCGCCAGGCCACGGAATGCGCGGCGGTGGAGACGCGGACGCGCGGCGGGGCCTCGGACGCCCCGGTGGTGTACACCGCCCACCCACTGTTCGCCGAGCGGGCGCGCGCCGCGCTGGGCGGCGACGGCGCGCGGCGCCGCCGCACCGAGGTGGTGCGGCAGCTGTCGCAGCATCCGCCGGAACACCTCAGCGACCGGCTGCGGCTGGCGTCGCTGGCCCTCGACAGCGACGCCCCCCAACCGGTGGCCGAGCTGGTCGCCGCCGCGCAGCAGGCGCTGCGGCTGGGCGATCTCGCCCTGGGCGAACGGCTGGCCTCCTCGGCCCTGGAGCGGTCCGGCGGGTTGGCGGCGCGGCTGGCGCTGGCGCACGCCCTGGGCTGGCAGGGCCGCGGCCGCGAGGCCGACGCGGTGCTGGCCGGCCTGGACCCCACCGCGTTGACCGAAACCGCCCTGATGGACTGGGCGCTGCTGCGCGCGGCCAACCAATTCTGGATGCTCAGCGAACCCGAGCGGGCCACCGCGTTCCTGCGCACCATCCGCGGTCACGTCTCGGATGCGGGCGCGCGCACCACCCTCGACGCGCTGAGCGCCACGTTCGCGATGAACGCCGGCAACGTCGGGCACGCCGTGAAGGTCGCCGGCGAGGTGCTGGCCACCCCGCACGCCGGCGACCAGGCGGTGGCGTGGGCGGCCAGCGCGGCGGCGCTGTGCGCGGCCCGGCAGGGGCATTTCGGCGACGTCGAGCCGCTGGCCCAGCGCGCCCTGGCCGCCGAACATCCGGGGTTGCTGCGCTTCACGATCGGGTTGGGGCAGACCACCGCGCTGTTGATGGCGGGCCGGCTCGACGCGGCCCGCGAACTCGCCCAGCAGTTCACCGATTTCGCCGAGCTGCAGCAGCCGGGCCGTGCGATCGGCGAGGTGCTGCTGGCGCACGTGCTGCTCGCCGACGGCGATTTCGCCGGGGCCGCAGCGTTACTCGCCCCGGCCGCCGCCACCTTGGAACGCACCGGGTATTCGTGGGGCCCGCTGTCGTTGACGCTGCTGGCCACCGCGCTGGCCCAGCAGGGCGACATCGCCGCCGCGGGAAAGACGTTGGGGCGGGCCGAATCCCGGCACGGGACCAAGTCGGCGCTGTTCGCGCCGGAGCTCGGCGTGGCGCGGGCGTGGCGGTTGGCCTCGATGCGCGACGCGCACGGCGCGGTGGCCGCCGCTCGCGACGCCGCCCGGATGGCCGAACGCGGCGGGCAGCGGGCCGTGGCGGTGCGATCCTGGCACGAGGCGGTGCGGCTCGGCGACATCCGCGCGGCCGATCCACTCTCTCGTCTTTGCGATGAAATCGATTGCGCCGCGGGTAAACTCGCGCTCGCACATGCGCAGGCGCTGGCGGCCGGCGACGATGCGGCGCTGCTGGCTGTCTCGGACGGCCTAGCGGCGGTGGGGATGCGAGCGGCGGCGGCCGACGCCGCCGCGCAGGCGCAGCGGTGCGGGACTGGCTAGCCGGTCAGGTAGCCGCGCAGTATGGCCACCGCGGCGGTGATGTTGGCGACCGGGACGCTCTCGTCGCGCTTGTGTGCCAGGTTCGGGTCGCCCGGCCCGAAGTTGACCGCCGGGATGCCCAGCGCGGCGAACCGCGCGACGTCGGTCCACCCGTACTTCGCCCGCACCTGCCCCCCGGCGGCCTCGACCAGGGCCTTGGCCGCGGGCTGGGACAGCCCGGGCATGGCGCCCGCGGCGGCGTCGGTCTGGTCGATGCGCACGTCGAGCCCGTCGAACACCTCGTGCACGTGCTGCAGCGCGGCGGTCACCGAGCGGTCGGGGGCGAAGCGAAAGTTGACGGTGACCGCCGCCGCGTCGGGGATCACGTTGCCCGCGACGCCGCCGTCGATGCGCACCGCGGACAGGCCCTCGCGGTATACACACCCGTCGATGTCCACGCTGCGCGCGGAGTAGGCGGCCAGCCGGTCCAGAACGGCGCCCAGCTTGTGAATCGCGTTGTCGCCCAGCCACGGTCGCGCCGAGTGGGCGCGTGTGCCGGCGGCCGAGATCACCACGCGCAGCGTGCCCTGGCAGCCCGCCTCGATGTAGCCGCCGGTGGGTTCGCCCAGGATGGCCACGTCGGCGGCCAGCCAGTCCGGCAGCTCGCGCTCGATGCGGCCCAAACCGTTTGCCGCGGCGTCGATTTCCTCGCAGTCGTAGAACACCAGCGTCAGGTCGTGCACGGGTTCGGCCACGGTGGCGGCCAGGTGCAGGAAGACCGCGTCGCCCGATTTCATGTCCGCGGCGCCGCACCCGTACAGGTCGCCGCCCTCGCGTCGGCTGGGCAGGTTGCCGGCGGCCGGGACGGTGTCCAGGTGTCCGGCCAGCAACACCCGCGACGGCCGCTGGCGGCGGGTGCGCGCCAGCACGGCGTTGCCGTTGCGCACGATCTCGAAGCCGGAAGTCTGGGCCCGCAGCGCCGCCTCCACCTCGTCGGCCAAGCGCGCCTCGTCGCGCGATTCGCTGGGGATGTCGACCAACGCCGCGGTCAGCTCGATCGGATCCCCGCGCAAGTCCAGCACGGGTCCCAGGTTATCCGCTGCCGAGCGGCAAGTAACCTGACCGCCGTGACTGGAGCTGTAGGCATCGGGCTGGCGACGCTGGCCGCCGACGGATCGATCCTCGACACGTGGTTTCCCGCACCGGAACTGACCGAGTCGGGCACCGGCGGCACGTCACGCCTGGCGCCGTCGGATGCGCCCCCGGAGCTGGCCGCGCTCGTCGGCCGGGACGACGACCGCGGCACCGAGAGCATCGCCGTGCGGACCGTCATCGGCTCGCTCGACGAAGTGGCCGCCGACGCCTACGACGCCTACCTGCGGCTGCATCTGCTGTCGCATCGGTTGGTGGCGCCGCACGGGCTGAACGCCGGCGGCCTGTTCGGGGTATTGACCAATGTCGTGTGGACCAACCGCGGACCTTGCGCGGTCGACGGGTTCGAGGCCGTCCGGGCGCGGCTGCGCCGGCACGGACCGGTGACCGTGTACGGCATCGACAAGTTCCCGCGCATGGTCGACTACGTGGTGCCCACCGGCGTGCGCATCGCCGACGCCGACCGGGTGCGGCTGGGCGCGCACCTGGCGCCGGGGACGACGGTGATGCACGAGGGCTTCGTCAACTACAACGCCGGCACGCTGGGCGCGTCGATGGTCGAGGGCCGCATCTCCGCCGGCGTGGTGGTGGGCGACGGGTCGGACATCGGCGGCGGCGCGTCCATCATGGGCACGCTGTCCGGCGGGGGCACAGAGGTCATTTCGATCGGCAAACGGTGCCTGCTCGGCGCCAACGCGGGGCTGGGCATCTCGCTGGGCGACGACTGCGTCGTCGAAGCCGGCCTGTACGTGACCGCGGGCACCAAGGTCGCCACGCCCGACGGCCAGGTGCTCAAGGCATCCGAGCTGTCCGGCGGCAACAACCTGCTGTTCCGTCGCAACTCGGTCACCGGGGCCGTCGAGGTGGTGGCCCGCGGCGGTCAGGGCATCGCCCTCAACGAGGACCTGCACGCCAACTGACGCGCGGCCTACCGGTCGGCGGGGATTTCCTCGGTCGCCGGCCCGGCGCGTAGCGCGGCGTCCTTGGTTTCGGGCAGCAGGTAGACCGACACGAAACTGGCCGCGACCAGGGTGGCCATCATGAGCCCGATCGCCCAGCTGCCGTAGGTCGCCAGCAGCGTGCCGGCGATCAATGGCGGCACGGCGGCGCCGAGGACGCCGGCGAGGTTCATCGCCACCGCCGCACCGCTGTAGCGGTAGCGGGTGGCGAACAGTTCGGGAACGAAGGCGCCGGTGGGGCCGTTGGCCACCGCCGCGGCGGCGAACATGCCCAGCACGGCGACCACGTACAACACGGGCTTGCGGGTGTCCAGCAACGGGATGACCACGAACGCCCACGGCAGGCAGGCCGCGAGCCCGAACAGCATCACCCGGCGCCGCCCGACCCGATCGGACAGCCATGCCGAGAACGACACGCAGGCCATGCTCGTCAACCCGCCCAGCGCGCCGATGCCCCAGATGAAGCTCCGTGAGTACCCCAGGTGGTTGTGGGCGTACATCACCAGAAACGTGTTGCCCAGGTAGACGAAGCCCATTCCGCCCAGGAAGCACCCCGCGACCAGCACGATCTCCCGCCGCTGGAACCGCACCAGCTCCGCGAGCGGCGCTTTGGGCACCAGGTCGCGCTTCTTCTCCTCGACGAACAGCGGGGTCTCGTCGATGTTCAGTCGCACGTACAAGGCGATGCCGATCAGCCCGCTGCTGATCAGGAACGGCACCCGCCATCCCCACTCCATGAACGCGGGGCTCTTCTCACCCATGGTGAGGTTGACGGCGAGGAAGGTCAGGCTGGCGAGGATGCCGGCGGTGCCGCCGCCGAGCAGGGTGAACATGCCGTACCAGCCGCGTTTGCCGGCGGGGGCGTACTCGGCGCTCAGCAGCACGGACCCCGCCCACTCGCCGCCGACCGCGAAACCCTGCAACACCCGCAGGACGATGAGGATCAACGGGGCGGCCATGCCGATCGACGCCGTGCTGGGGACCATGCCCACGCTCACCGTCGACGCGCCCATGATCAGCAGCGTGGCGACCAGCGTCTTCTTGCGGCCCAGCCGATCCCCGAAGTATCCGAAGACCGCCGCGCCCAACGGGCGGGACAGGAAGGCCGTCGCGAACGTCGCCATGGAGGCGACGGTGGCCAGCGTCGGGCCCAGGCGCGGGAAGAACACCGTGGGAAACACCAGCGCCGCCGCGGTCCCGTAGATCAGGAAGTCGTAGAACTCGATCGCCGAGCCGACGAGGCAGGCGGCGGCTATCCGCCGCATGGGGGTGGCAGGCGCCGCGGCGGCCGCGATCGTGGCGGTGCCCGCGGACCGATTCGGCTCACCCATGGAGGCCGCTCACTGCCCGGTCACATCGATACACGGTTACGACGGTAGGTGAAGCTCCGCGGTCACGCTCTTCGCCGAAGCTGGCAACTTGCTGCGTGTCGGGCGGGATCAGCCGTCGGTCAGCAGCTGCTTCTTCAGCACCTTGCCCATCGCGTTGCGGGGCAGCGCGTCGACGAGGCGGACCTCCCGTGGCCGCTTGTGCACCGAAAGTTCTTGGGCGACGTAGTCGATCAGGTCGTCGGGGTTGAGGTCGACCGCACCGACGACGAAGGCGACGATGCGCTGGCCCAGGTCCGCGTCCGGCATCCCGACGACGGCCGCCTCGCGCACGCCGGGGTGCCCGAGCAACGCCGTTTCGATTTCGCCGGCGCCGATCCGGTAGCCACCGGACTTGATCAGGTCGACCGACTCGCGGCCCACGATGCGGTGCATGCCCCCGCCGTCGATGACCGCGACGTCACCGGTGCGATACCACCCTCCGGCGTCGAACGCCTCGGCGGTGGCGTCGGGCCGGTTCAGGTAGCCGTCGAACAGCATCGGACCCCGAACCTCAAGCTTCCCAACGGTTTCCCCGTCGTGCGGCACCTCCGCGCCGCTGTCGTCGAGCAGCCTGGTCTGCACGCCGGTCAGCGGGAGGCCCACCCATCCGGGGCGTCGCTCGCCGTCCGCGCGGGTCGACAGGGTGATCAGCGATTCGGAGGCGCCGTACCGTTCGACCGGCTCGTGCCCGGTGAGCTCGACCAGCCGCCGGAACACCGGCACCGGCAGCGGCGCGCTGCCCGAGACCAGTAGCCGCGCCGGGCGCAGCGCCCTGGCGGCGGCCTCGTCGGCGACCAGCCGCGACCACACGGTCGGGACGCCGAAGTACAGGGTTCCGCCGGCCTCGGCGGCCTGGGCGTAGCCCGCCGGCGTCGGTTTGCCGGTGTGCACGAAGCGATTTCCCACCCGCAGCGACCCGAGCAATCCCAGCACCAGCCCGTGCACGTGAAACAGCGGCAGGCCGTGCACCAGCACGTCGTCGGCCGTCCATTGCCAGGCCTGCGCCAGGGCGTCGAGGTCGGCCGCGATCGCGCGGCGGCTCAGCACCACGCCCTTGGGCAGGCCGGTGGTGCCGGAGGTGTAGATGATCATCGCGGTCGCGTCGGGCGACGGCTCGGGGTGGCGGTGCCAGGACCGGGCGTGCAAGCGCACCGGGATGTGTGGCAGGCCCGCCGACTCGTCCGGCACGGGACCGAGCCAGGCCTGCGCCGCCGAATCGGTCAGCATGTGCCGGCGTTCGGCGGCGCCGACGTCGGCGGGCACCGGAACGAACGGGACGCCGGCGATCAGGCACCCGGTCACCGCGAGCACCGTCGCCGCGGTGGGCGTGGCCAAGATCGCGACCCGGTCCGCGCCGCCCACCCGCTCGGCGACCGACGTGGCGGCGCCGACCAGGTCGCTGCGACTGAGCACGGCGCCGTCGATGCGTACCGCGTCGGCGATGTCGGTGGCGGTGACCGCCGCGGGATTCAGGGACGCCAGCAGCACGTGAGCAGGCTACCCGGCGCCGGGAACGTCAGTCCTGCTCGTCCCAGATCTTCGTCAGCGTGGACAGGATCTCCTCGCCGCGGCCCAGCCCGCCGAGATGGCTCTCGCCGTGCAACACGAACAGCTCGGCGTCGGGCAGCAACGACACGACGTGCTCACCGTGGGCGAACGGGACGATGTGGTCGCTGTCGCCGTGCCACCACCGGACGGGGACCTTGACCTCGTCGAGCCGAAATCCCCAGTCCTGGGTGAACAGGATGATGTCGTTGAATGGGGCCGCCAGCTGCTTGCGGCTCCCGTTGAGCAAGTCGTCGAGGAACATGGCGCCGAACTCGGGCCGGGTGAGCAGGCGCCGGTCGCCCTCGGGCGATATCGCGGCGTACAGATACAGCGCGGGATTCGCGACCGGACGGACCATCCGGACCACCAGGCTCGCGCCGATCCGCAGCGGGTCGCCGCCCAGCCGCAGCAGCGGCGCCATCCGCTTGCCCAGGTTCATCAGCCCGCTGGTGATCCCCTCTTCGCCGAGGAACGGCGCGACGCCGCCGAGGACGCCGAGAGCGACCACCCGGTCGGGCAGCACCGCGGCGGACGCGAGCGCGTACGGGCCGCCGCCGGACAGGCCGATGACGGCCATCTTGTCGATGCCGAGGGTGTCCGCGATCGTCCGCAGGTCGTCGCCGAACGCCCGGATGTTCTCGTACCGGTGCGGAGTCGACGAGCCGATGCCGGGCCGGTCCAGGCCGATCAGGCGGATATTGTGCTGCTCGGCGTAGACCCGGGCCTCGATCGGGATCTGGCGGCGGGCGCCGGGGGTGCCGTGCAGCCAGAACATCGCACGCCCTTGCGGGTCACCGAATTCGGCGAAACCGATCTGGCGGTCCTCGCCGACGGCGACGTTTCCTTCGAGCTTGGGGCGGGCGATCTCGATGGCCATGTCAGCAGCCTTGCATGTGAAGGGCCGTTTACCAAAGGCTCACGGGTCAGGCGCCCAGCGGCCGCTCCCCGATGACCCGCTCGCTCCGCAACCTCGCGACCTCGTCCGCGGACAGCCCCAGCCCGCGCAGGATTTCGTCGTTGTGCTGACCCAGCGTCGGCGGGGCACCACGGTGGTGGCGGACCGGCCCCGGTGTGATGCGAAACGGCCAGCCTGGGTAGCGGTGGGCCCCGGTGATCGGATGCGTGAACTCCTCGTAGTAGCCGCGCGCGCCGAGCTGGCCGCCGATCAGGTCGCAGTCATACATCCGGTCACCGGTGATCGCTTGTTCGGCCGGGATACCTTGCACCTGAAGGGTTTTCACGACCGCCTCCGCGGCCTGAGTGCGGGTCCACGCGGAGACCAGCTCGTCGAAAACGTCGTGGTCGAGCCGGCCGTCGTCGGGCAGCGACAGCGCGACCCAGACGCCGTCGTCGGCGGTCGGGTACACGCCTTGCAGGTAGCCGCGCCGCCGGTTGCCCTCCCGCGGGCGCACGGCGCCGGTCATCGAGTACTCGATCACCGGTTCGGCGGTCAGGCAGGCGGCGACCTCGATCTGCGCGACCTCGATCAGCTGGCCCTCCCCCGTGCGGCGTCGGTGCTCGAGGGCGGCCAGCAGCGCCACCGCCGCGTGCACGCCGACGATCGGATCGGCGGGCCCCTGCGGGTTGCACGGCGGACCGTCGGGGTAGCCGGTGACCGCCGACATCCCCGAGGTCTGCTCGAAGTTCAGCGCCCAGCCGACGTAGTCGCGCCACGGACCCCGCAGGCCGTATCCCGGCATCCGCACGGCGATCACGTCGCGGTTCAGCGACGCCAGCGCGTCGTAGTCCAGGCCGAACTGCTCGACCACCCGCGGTGAGAAGTTCTCCACGACCACGTCGGCCTCCTCGGCGAGCCGCCGGGCGATGTCGAGGCCCCGCGACGAGGTCAGGTCGAGGGTGAGGTCGCGCTTGTTGAGGTTGGTGCCCTGCCAGATGGGGCTGCGTTCGTACCAGTCGTCACCCTCGTAGGCGAAGGCGCCGGAGTAGCGGTGCCCGTCCGGCCGCTGGATCGACTCGACCTTGACGATGTCGGCGCCGAACGCGCCCAGGTAGCAGGTCAGGTACGCCCCGGCCCAGAACGTGGTCAGGTCGAGGACCCTCAGGCCGGAGAACGGCAGCGGCCCCTCGGTCGTGGACGGCGGCCGGGCATCGGCTGCCCACGGCTCGGGGCGCGTGCCCAGCCGCGGCGGTGTGCCCGGTTGTGCCACAGGCGTTTTGGAGAGGCGAAACGCCGGGCCGGGCCGCTGGAACGACCATCCGGGCCCGCCGGATTGCTCAAAAAACCCGCGCTCGGCGTACTGCGGACATTCCAACACGGTGGCCCCGTCGTTGACCGGTGCTGCGGGGATGCGCAGCGCCTGGGCGAGTTCCACGATGTCGGCGACGGTCTGCTGGGCGAGCAGCGGCTCGGCCTTGCCGAAGAACTCGTCGCGCTCCGGGCCGCCCAGCATGATCGCGATCTGCTGCTCGCCGTACTCGGGCAGCCCGAGCATCGCGCACACGTCCAGCCAGTGCTGGCCCGTCAGGCAGTTGATGCCCACCCAGCCGTCGGCGGCCCGGACGACGCCCAGCATGGGCGCCGAGCGCAGGTTCGCCGGCAGGCCAAGGCCTTTCATGCGCTGTGCCATCAGCATCGGGTAGGGCAGCGTCGACAGCAGCGCTTCCGCCTGGGATACGTCGACCTCCCGGACCCGGCCGGCCGGTGCCAGTCGCAGCGCGGTGAGCGCGCCCAGCGCGCCGTAGCCGCCGGCGACGAACTCGGAGATGCGCGCGCCGACCTGTACGGGCGGCCGGCCCGGGTCCCGGACGCTGACCCAGCCCGAGGCCGCCTGCACGGTCAGAGGCGTGGCCCGCCGGTACCGCCAGGGCCCGCACTGGCCGAACGCGGAGATGCGCAGCAGCACCAGGTTTGGGTTCAGCCGGCCCAAGTCGCCCGGGCCCATCCCCCAGCGTTCCAGCGTTCCGGGCGCGAAGTCCTCGATGAGCACGTGCGCCCCCGCGACGAGCTCGCGGGCGGCCGCCCGGTCACCCTTATGAGTCAGATCGAGTGTGGCGCCGCGCTTCCCGGCGTTGAGGTAGTGGAACAGGCCGGAACGCTCGGGATCGGTGACCCCGCCGGGAAATGGGCCCCATCGGCGCAGCGGATCCCCGGCGGGCGGTTCGACCTTGGTGACCTCGGCGCCGAGGTCGGCGAAAAGCTTTGCGGCGTAAGGGCCTGAGATCTCGCTGGCGAGTTCGACGACGTGGAGCCCGGCAAGGGGTCCAGTCATGCCGGGATCCCGATGGCCTTCACCTCCATGTACTGGTGCAGCCCGCTGACTCCGCCGCTCTCCCGCCCGAACCCGCTCAGCTTGAAGCCGCCGAACGGCGCATCGCCGGGCCCGATCCCGTTGACGGCGACCTGGCCCGTGCGCATCCGCCGGGCGATCGCGAGGGCCCGGTCCACGTCGGCGCCCCAGACGGCGCCCGAAAGCCCGTAGCACGAGTTGTTGGCGATCGCGACGGCGTCGTCGTCGTCGCGATAGCGCAACACCGAGAGCACCGGCCCGAACACCTCCTCCTGCGCGATCGTCGAATCCGGTTGCACGCCGGTGAGAATCGTCGGCTCGAAGTAGTAGCCGACATCCAGCCCGGCGGGGCGACCGCCGCCGGTGGCCAGCTTCGCGCCGTCGCAGACCGCGCCGTCGACGTGCGCCTGCACGCGCTCGCGTTGCGCCGCGCTGATGAGCGGGCCCATCTGCACCGTCGGGTCGGTGGGGTCGCCGACCTTGACGTCGCGGGCCAGTGCGACGAGCCGGTCGACGACGTCGTCGTGCAACGAATCGGGCAGCAGCAGCCGGCTGTGCAGGATGCAGGCCTGCCCGGCGTGCAGCGAGCAGCAATCGAACAGCATCTGTCGCAGCATCTCGTCGGTCAGCTGCGTGTCGTCGAGGATGATGCTCGCCGATTTTCCGCCGCACTCCAGCAACAGCCGCTTCATGGCATCGCCCGCGGCCCGCATGACCTCGCAGCCGACCGCGGAGCTGCCGGTGAAGCTGATCATGTCGATGCGCGGATCCGTCGTGAGCAGCTTGGCGGCCTCGAGGCCCGACGGCGTGACGACGTTGACCACACCCGGCGGAATGTCGGTCTCCTCGTCGATGATGCGCGCGAGCGCGAGCCCGGCCAGCGGCGTCAGCGGTGAGGGCTTGAGCACGACGGTGTTGCCGGCGGCCAGCGCGTTGTTCACCTTCATGACGTTGAGACAGTGGGGGAAGTTCCACGGCGTCAGGATCGATACGACACCGAGCGGCTCGCGGCGCAGCAACGTCGTTCCTGCGCCGATCCCGGTGACCGGCTCGTCGACCAGCTGCGTGGCGAGCTGGGCGGCGTGCATGGACATGTAGCCGGCGCCGTCGATCTGCATCATGCGCTCGTTGGTCACGCAGCCCCATTCGACCTGGGACAGCGCGAAGATCTCGTCGACATGCTTGAGCAGGGCCGCACCGAGCTGGTTGAGGCAGCCGGCCCGCTCGTCGGGGCCCATGCGCCCCCAGGGCCCGGCGTCGAAGGCCCGGCGCGCGGCGCCGATCGCCGCGCCGACCTGGGTGACGCTCGCGTCGGGCGCGGTGCCGATGGACTCTTCGGTGGCCGGGTTGACGTCGTCGTAGCGACCGTCCTCCGGCTCGACCCATCTGCCGTCGATGTAGAGCTGATAGGTGTCGACAAGAGATCCCGGAGTGTGCAGCTCGGTCATGCGCTTCCTCACCCGAACGTCGGTCATCTAACCACTTGGTGTACACCCATGCCCCCGTACCGTCAATCACCAATCACGCGAATTGCGCGCTATTTTGCGGTTTCGCGCCGGTATTGACACGGGTGGCCGACGCGGAGTAGACACAAGGCCGCAAGACACATCGCGTCAATGTGTCGGATCGTCTGGTCAGGGAGGCCGCCGTGCGGACCACTGTTCCCGCTTGTCTGTTGCACTCCCCCGACTTCTATGCCGGCGATCCGTACCCGGCGTACCGCGAGCTGCGCGCGACGGCGCCGGTCTGCTGGAACGACGTCACCAACTTCTGGGCGCTGTTGAAGTACGAGGACATCCGCTTCGTGTCGACCAACCCGGCCACCTTCACCTCGACCCGGGGCATCACCATCCCCGATCCGCAGATGGGCAACGCGGTGCAGGAGGGCAACCTCATCTTCACCGACCCGCCGCGGCACCGGCAGTTGCGCAAGCTGATCAACTCCGGGTTCACCCGGCGGCGGGTGGCCGTGCTGGAGCCCAAGATCCGCGAGATCGTGCGGGGCATCCTCGATGGCGTCCAACCGGATTCCGTCCACGAGTTCGCCGATGAAATCGCCGCCCCGCTGCCCACCCGGATGATCGCCGAGCTGATCGGCGCCCCGGCCGATGACTGGGAGCAGTTCCGGGCGTGGTCGGACGCGGCCACCGGGACGGCCGACCCCGAGATCGAACTCGACCCGATGGTCGCCATGGGGCAGCTCTACGAGTACTTCCAGAAGCTGATCGCCGCCAGGCGCGTGGACGCGCGCGACGACCTGCTGTCGGTGCTGGCCGGCGCGGAGATCGACGGCGTCCGGCTGACCGATGAAGACCTGCTGAATTTCGCCTACCTGCTGCTGGTGGCCGGCAATGAAACCACCCGCAACCTGATCGCGCTGGGCACGCTGGCGCTGATCGCCCACCCCGACCAATGCCGCCTGCTGGCCGACGATCCGGCGCTGATCCCCGGCGCCGTCGAGGAGATGCTGCGGTGGACCAGCCCCGTGGTCCACATGGCGCGCACCGCGACGACCGACGTCGAGATCCGCGGCCAGCGGATCGCCGAGGGCGACGTGGTGGTGATGCTTTACGGCTCCGCCAACCGCGACGAAGAGATATTCGGTGCCGACTCCGAGGAGTTCAAGGTGACCCGGCACCCGAATCCGCACATCGCGTTCGGGTGCGGCGAACATTCCTGTGTCGGTGCGCAATTGGCGCGGCTGGAGGCGTGCGTGATGTTCGACGAGCTGCTGCGCCGCTTCCCGAAGCTCGAGCTGGTGGGCCCGGTGGACCGGATGCGCGCCACCATGGTGCCCGGGGTCAAGCGCATGCCGGTGCGGCTGGGGGCCTGAACCGATGGATCTGGAGTACTCCCCCGAGCAGGAGCGGCTGCGCGCTGAGATCCGCGCCGCGCTGGAACGCGTCATGACGCCCGAACGCAGCCTCGCCCTCAGCACACGCATGGAGGGCGGCCCCGAAGTGCGGGAATGTATACGCGCCCTGGCCGCGGCCGACCTGCTCGGCGTCGGGTGGCCCAAAGAGTATGGCGGACGCGGATTCTCGGCGATCGAGCAGTTCATCTTCTCCGAGGAGGCGCAGCGGGTGAACGCCCCGATCCCGCTGGTGACGCTCAACACGGTGGGGCCGACGCTCATGCAGTGCGGCACCGAGGAACAGAAGCAGAAGTTCCTGCCCGCGATCCTGGACGGCAGTGTCGAGTTCGCGATCGGCTACTCCGAGCCCGGGGCAGGTAGCGACCTGGCATCGCTGCGCACCACCGCGGTCCGGGACGGCGACGAGTACGTCATCAACGGGCAGAAGATGTTCACCAGCGGCGCGGCGTATGCCGACTACATCTGGCTGGCCGCCCGCACCGATCCCGATGCCAAGAAACACAAGGGCATTTCCATCCTGATCGTGCCCACCTCGTCGCCCGGGTTCTCCTGGCAGCCGCTACACACCATGCCGGGCATCTCCACCTTCTACACGTTCTACGACAACGTTCGGGTCCCGGCCAGCGCGCTGGTGGGTGGCGAGAACCAAGGCTGGCAGCTGATCACCACCCAGTTGAACTTCGAGCGGGCGGCCCTGGGCAACCTCGGGGCGCTCGAGCCGCTATTCGAGAAGACCCTGGAGTGGGCCGCCGCCACCGAGCTCGACGGCGACCGCGTCATCGACCAGCCGTGGGTACAGCTCGCCCTGGCGCGGGTTGAGGCCCAGGTCGCCGCCTACAAACTGGTCAACCTTCGGGTCAACGCCGCGATGACCAAAGGCGTGCTCAGCATGGGAGAAGCGTCGGCCGCCAAGGTGTTCGGCACCGAGCTGACCCAGCAGGTCGCCCGCGAGCTGCTGGAAGTGCTCGACCACAACGGGGTACGCCGGGGCACCGATGCACCGCTACGCGGCGCACTGGAAACCGCGTATCGATGGGCCGTCATCAATACCTTCGGCGGCGGCGCCAACGAGATTCAGCGTGACATCATCGCCATGGCGGGATTGGGCATGCCACGCGCTCCCCGAGACCTTCGCGCCACCGCACAATAGGAGGACACCCGTAAGTGACCGACTCAGAAACCGTCAGCGCCAAGGTGAAAGCCCTCGTCGGCCGGCCCACCGGCGGCACCGGAAAGCCCTCACTGGCCCCGGACCCGGTCAACCAGCCGATGATCCGGCACTGGGCGTACGCAATGGCCGACATGAACCCGGTCTACCTGGACCCCGAGTTCGCCGAGAAATCGCGGTTCGGCGGCATCGTGTCGCCGCCGGTGATGCTGCAGACCTGGACCATGCCCTCGCCGATCCTGGAGGGCATCGGCGAGCGCGGTGGCGCACCGGTCGTCATCGAAAGCAACCCAACGGCGTTCCTCGACGAGGCCGGCTACACCAGCACGGTGGCGACCAACTCCGAGTTCGAGATCGAACGCTACCCGCGCCTCGGCGACGTCATCAGCGCGACGACGGTGTACGAATCGGTCTCCGAGGAGAAGAAGACGGCCCTGGGCACCGGCTTCTTTTTGACCTGGCTGACCACCTACACCGACCAGAACGGGGAAGTTCTGGGCCGGCAGCGATTCCGCGTGCTGCGATTCAGGCCGGAACGCTGATGGCCACCCGACTGGCGCCGGCCATCACCAAGGACACCGAGTTCTTCTGGAACGGGTTGCGGGACAACAAGCTTCTGATCCAGCGCTGCGGCGGATGCGGGCGGCTGCGGCACCCACCCCGCCCGATGTGCCCGCACTGCCGTTCCCTGGACTGGGGCACCGTCAAATCGTCGGGCCGCGGCACCGTCTACAGCTACGTGATGCCGCACGAACCGAAGTTTCCGTTCTTCGAGTATCCCTACGTCGTCGCGCTGGTGGAACTCGAGGAGGGCGTAAGGCTGGTGTCCAATCTGACCGACATCGACCCGGCGGACGTGAGAACGGGGATGCCGGTCGAGGTGTACTACCAGGGTTTCGATAACGACCTGGTGCTGCACCAGTTTCGGCCGGCGGACTAGGCGGGGGCGATGGACTTCACGTTCACCGAAGAGCAGGAGACCATCTCCAAGCTCGCCCGCGACCTCTTCGAACGCCGGGCGGCGCCCGGGCGCCTGGCCGAGTTGGAAGCCGGTGACGTCCGCTTCGACGACGGCCTGTGGAAAGAGCTGGCCGCCGCCGACCTGTTGGGCACCGCGCTGCCGGAGTCGGTCGGCGGTAACGGCGGCGGCTTCGTCGAACTCGGGGTGCTGCTGGCCGAGGTGGGCTGGGCCGTCGCGCCGGTGCCCGCGTACGCGACCCTGGCGCTGGGCGCCGACCCGATCGCCCGGCACGGCAATCCCGAGCAGCGGCAACGCTTCCTGCCGGGCGTCGTCGCCGGAAGCCGCATCCTGACCGCGGGCCTCGCCGAGCCGGGCCGCTCCGACTTGACGACTCCCGCCACCACCGCGCGACGCGACGGCGGCGACTGGCGGCTCGACGGCGTCAAGGAGCTGGTTCCCGCCGCCCAGATCGCCGACACGGTGCTAATCCCGGCGTCGATGGAGGACGGGCAGGTCGGCCTGTTCCTGGTAGCGGCCGACGCCCCCGGCGTCGATATCCGGCCGGCGGCGACCACCAACCACGAACCGCACGCCGACGTAAACCTCGACGGCGCAACGGTATCCGACGCCGACCTGATCGTCGGGGCAGACCTGATCGAGTCGCTGCACACCCGTGCGCTGGTCGGGCTGTGCGCGATTCAGCTCGGCGTCGCGGAGCGAGCCCTGCGGATCGCGGCCGAGTACACGACGGGCCGCGAACAATTCGGCCGGCCCATCGGCAGCTTCCAGGCCGTGCAGCAGCGGATGGCCGACGCGTTCATCGACGTCGAGGCGATCCGGTGGACCACCTGGCACGCGGCGTGGCTGATCGCGCACGGCCGGACCGCCGGCCGCGCCGCCCGCATCGCCAAGTTCTGGGCCGCCGAGGCCGGCGCCCGCGTCGCCGCCACCGCCCAGCACGTCCACGGCGGCATCGGGATCGACATCACCTATCCCCTGCACCGCTATTTCCTGTGGGCCAAGCACAACGAGCTCACGCTCGGCCCGGCTACCGCGCAGCTGGCCCACTTAGGCGCAACGTATGGCGCAACGTATTCGGAAGGACTCCCATGACGACCACCGCGAGCCGCACCACCACCCTGCGCTGGGCGGACATCTCCGTCGGCGACGAGGTGACTCCGCTCGAAGTCCCGATCACCACAACGATGATCGTCGCCGGGGCGATCGCCACCCGCGACTTCATGCCCGTGCACCACGACCGCGACTACGCGAACAAGCAGGGCTCGCCCAACCTGTTCATGAACATCCTCACCACCAACGGCTATTGCGTGCGCTTCCTCACCGACTGGGCCGGGCCCGAAGCGATGGTCAAGAACCTGTCGATTCGACTTGGCGTGCCGTGCTTTCCGGACGACCCGCTGCGCTTCACCGGGAGCGTCACCGGAAAGACCGAGGGCAGCGGAGGTGAGAACTTCGTCGAGGTGACGTTCAAGGGCTCCAACAGCCTGGGCGACCACGTCTCGGGTACGGCGGTCCTCAGCCTGCTCGACGGGCCGTTCGAAAGGGACCAAGCGTGAGCGGCTCGCTGCCCGGCGCCGCCGCCATCGTCGGGATCGGCCAGACCGAATTCTCCAAGGAATCCGGCCGCAGCGAACTGCAATTGGCCTGCGAGGCCGTGAGTGCCGCGCTGGACGACGCCGGACTGTCACCCGGCGACGTCGACGGCATGGTCACCTTCACCATGGATTCCAGCGACGAGATCGAGATCGCGCGCAACGTGGGCATCGGCGACCTGAGCTTCTTCTCCCGCGTGCACCACGGCGGCGGCGCCGCCGCCGGCACCGTCGTGCACGCCGCCATGGCCGTTGCGACGGGTGTCGCCGACGTGGTGGTGTGCTGGCGCGCCTTCAACGAACGGTCCGGCATGCGGTTCGGCGGCAGCGGGCGCACCGACCTGGGGACCCCTTTGTTCATGGCGCATTACGCGCCGTTCGGATTGCTCACCCCCGCGGCGTGGGTCGCGATGCACGCCCAGCGCTACATGTCGACGTACGGGGTCACCAACTCCGACTTCGGCCGCATCGCCGTCGTCGACCGCGCGCACGCGGCCCGCAATCCCGATGCCTGGTTCTACCAGCGCCCGATCACGCTGGAAGACCACCAGAATTCGCGCTGGATCGTCGAACCGGTGCTGCGCCTGCTGGATTGCTGCCAGGAAAGCGACGGCGGGGTCGCGCTCGTGGTCACCAGCGCCGAACGCGCGCGCGACCTGCGGCAGCCGCCGGCGATCATCACCGCGGCCGCCCAGGGCGCGGCAGCCAACGGCGAGATGATGACCAGCTACTACCGCGACGACATCACCGGCCTGCCCGAGATGGGCGTGGTGGCCAACCGGCTATGGCGCGACTCGGGCCTCAAGCCGCAGGACATCCAAACCGCCTTCATCTACGACCATTTCACGCCGTTCGTGTTCACCCAGCTCGAGGAGCTCGGGTTCTGCGGGCGTGGGGAGGCCAAGGACTTCGCCACGGTCGAGCGGCTCTCGCTGGGTGGGGATTTCCCGATCAACACCAACGGCGGCCTGCTCGGCGAGGCCTACATCCACGGCATGAACGGCATCACCGAGGGCGTGCGCCAGAATCAGCCCGCTCGTAGGTACCCCGGTGCCCGAGGTGACCAAGACGTGTTCGACGTTGTCGACCTGGTTGTACGACGTGCCACGCACCTGGCGCACGCCCTCGGTGATGCCGTTCATGCCGTGGATGTAGGCCTCGCCGAGCAGGCCGCCGTTGGTGTTGATCG
>NZ_LZJM01000223.1:0-1016 GCF_001667665.1 Mycobacterium sp. E342 | reverse complement strand
GGGCGCTGATGTCGCCTACAGTAACCGTGTCAAAACCGCGCTCAGCGAACAACGCGATAGCGGTACGGCCGATGTCGTCGCGCACGAGTCGTCGGCGTCGCTCGGTGAGTGGTTCGGTCATGCGCGCGACCTCACTTGCGCTGCCCGCGGGCGAACTCCGCGGCCCCGGCGAGCAGGCGAATCACCCGAGGTCCCATGTCGGTTCGGTCCGGGTCGATGCCCGCCTTGACCTGCCGAGCGTGCGACCCCTCCAGGATCACGGCCAGCTTGAACAACGCCAGAGCCTGGTAGTAGGGCAGCGCGGTGAGGTCCCGTCCGCTGAGGTTGGCGTATCGGTCCGCCAGCTGCTGACGACTCGGGTAGCCGGCCGAGCCGCCCGCCTGTTCGGTGATGATCGGATCTTCACCGGGCTCGGTCCACCGCGCGAGCAGGTGCCCAATATCGAGCAGCGGATCGCCGATGGTGCCGGTGTCCCAGTCGACGATTGCGGCCAAGCGGGCCGGCGGCTGCGGGGCAACCATCACATTGAATGGGCTGTAGTCGCCATGGATGACCGCGGCCGGGCTCATGGTCGGGGTGTTGGCGGAAAGCCAGTTGGCGAGGAAGTCGAGTTCGGGGAGATCGCGGGTACCGTAGCGCTCCAGCTGGGCGAGCCATCGTGGCACTTGACGCTCCAGAAATCCCTCGGGCTTGCCAAGGTCAGCCAGACCGCGCCGTCGCCAGTCCACCGCGGCCAGGTGGACCAGTCCGTCGACGTAGGCCATCGCTAGGCCGTGCCGCAGGGTGATGTCACCGAGAAAGGGTTCGGGCAGCTCGAACCCCGGCGTGAATCCGTCGACGACGCCCATCAGCATGAATTCAGAACCAAGTACGTCGGTGTCAGCACAGTACAGCACGGGCTGCGGGTGCGGAACCGGTGTGCCTTCGAGGGCGTGCAGAATGCGCCACTCGCGGTGGGTGTTTGACGCGCTCGGGTCATTCTTCACCACGGGTGGGCGGCGCAGGACCCAGGCGTC
>NZ_LZJM01000222.1:0-21633 GCF_001667665.1 Mycobacterium sp. E342 | reverse complement strand
CGGCGTTGCGGTAGGCCGCCAGCGCGATGCTCGGAATGCCAAGTGCCCCGGGCGCATTCACGATCATCGCCGGTGGGGGTGCGGACAGGGCGGGTTCGGCGACGTGGAAGGCGGCCGGGGAACGGTCGATGGAAACGACAGCCGGTCCCGAGAGGTCGGGGATGGCGGGGGAGACCGCGGCCACCGGGGCGATGTTCGCATGCACCGGGGGCAGCTTTTCGGGCAGCGACGGCGCCGCCCCACTGACCGCGCCCGCGAAGACCAAAGGGGTGATGGTGGCTACGCCGAATGCACGCGAACGTGAGACCTGAAGTGCTCGCAGCCGCTCCGCCGCGGCGGCCGGGCGTGCACCCCGGCGTCCCCCAATGCGCACTCGACCGTCCTAGGTATGTGAGCTGGTCAACTGCTCTCGTAGCCGTGAACTAGATCACCATACATAACTCTTGTGACCAGAGTGGCGCAATGGTCCGAACTGGTTCTCAGCCCGATTTCTTAGTCTTCCGGTCCGAGTCGTCGCCGCCCTCCACCGCGTTGGAGCCGTCGGAATCGGCGTCGAGATTCGCCAGCAGGGAGCGCAGATCCTCGAGCTCGCGCCGCAGATATTCGCGGGTCACCACCTCACCGACCGCCAGCCGCACCGCCGCGAGTTCGCGGGCCAGAAACTCGGTGTCGGCCTTGGTCTGCGCCGCGCGATGGCGATCCTGTTCCAGCGCGACCCGGTCCCGGTTCTCCTGACGATTCTGGGCCAGCAGGATCAGCGGGGCCGCGTAGGCGGCCTGCGTCGAGAAAGCCAGGTTGAGCAGGATGAAGGGGTAAGGATCCCAGCGCAGGCCGACCGCGAACAGGTTCACCGCGATCCACGCCACCACGAGGATCGTCTGCACCAGCAGGTAGCGGCCGGTGCCGAAGAACCGCGCGATCGACTCGGTGAGCTGGCCGACGGCCTCGGGATCCAGCCGTGGCGAATACCTGCGCGACGTTCGCGGGGTGTAGAGGCGACGCGGTGCCGAGGACCTGCTCAACGCCAACCCCCCCGTCCTTCGGCCCCGCCGGTGGCGTCGAGGGCCTGCACGTCCGCCCGCCAGTCGTGCGGCAACAGGTGGTCGAGGAGATCGTCCACCGTCACCGCCCCCAACAGGTGGTTCTGGTCGTCGAGCACCGGTCCGCACACCAGGTTGTACGCGGCCAGGTAGCGGGTCACCGCCCCCAGCGGCGTTTCCGGCGTGAGGGTGAGCAGGTCGGTGTCGACGATCCCGCCGACCAGTTCCGCGGGGGGTTCGCGAAGCAGCCGCTGCAGTTGCACGCAGCCCAGGTACCGGCCGGTGGGCGTGGCCGTGGGCGGGCGCACCACGAACACCATGGACGACAGGGCGGGGGTGAGGTCGGGGTCGCGGACCCGGGCCAGCGCCTCGGCGACCGAGGTGTCGGGCGTCAGCACCACCGGATCGGACGTCATCAGGCCCCCGGCGGTGTCGGGGGAATGCGCCAGCAGCCGGCGCACCGGGGCCGACTCGTCGGGGTCCATTCGTGTCAGCAGCATCTCTGCATCCGTCGGATTGAGCACGCCGAGCAGATCGGCGGCGTCGTCGGGATCCATCTCCTCGAGCACGTCGGCGGAGCGTTCGGTGCCCAGCTCGGACAGCACATCGGCCTGGTCGAGCTCGGGCAGTTCCTGCAAGACGTCGGCCAGCCGGTCGTCGTCGAGGGCTTTGAGCACCTCGTAGCGCCGCTTGGGGGGCAAGCCACGGATGGCGTCGGCGACATCGACCGCCTTCCAGCCCTCGAACCGGTCTAGCAGCTGGGCCACCGCCTGGCCCGGCATCGCCAGCGCCGACGGGGTCAGGCCCTGCACGTTCTGCCAATCCACGACGTGCACCGGGCCACGCCGGCCCAGCCGCCGCTGGGTGCGCACGGCGACCCGGCTCACCATCCAGTCACGGGTGCGGGTCTGTTCGATGCCCAGGTCGGTGATGACGACGTCGAGGCCGGCCAGCTCGGGCAGCGCGGGATCGTTCACCCTGACCTGGGTGTCGAGCACCTGACCGATCGCGAGCACCTCGCCCGGGCGCTGTTCGAAGTGGCGCAGGGACACGCTGCCGGTGTTCAGCGTGACGGCCTCCGGCTCGATCGCGGCGACCCGCAGCATCGGAATGAAGATGCTGCGTCGCGTCGCCAGATCGACGACCAGTCCCAGGACGCGCGGTTGCTGACGCACGATGCTGATGCTGACCACGACATCGCGGATCCGGCCGAACGACTCACCGAGGGGACCCAGCACCAACATTCGCGAGAGCCGGGCGATGTACACCCTGTTGACCGATGCCATGGGGAAAGCCTAGGCAGCCCGCCATGGCGCGGCCGATGGCGGCGGTGCCGGTCCCGACGCTCGCAGGCTGCTACCGCGAGTGCATCGCAAACAGGACGATGATCGTCATGACCACCAGCGTGGCGATGCCGATGACGATGCCGGCGACCGCGAGGCCGTAGCCGTCTTGCTGGGTGCGCTTGATCTGATTGATCGCAACGGCGCCCAGCACGATGGCCACGATGGAGCCGAGGCAGCAGCAGAACACCCCGGTGAACGACGAGATGAGCGATGCGATGGCGAGCTTGTTCGTCCCCGGTTTCACTCCGCTCGGCGGCCCGTAGCCCCCGTAGTCCGGTGCGGGGTAGTAGCCACCCGAATAGGGCGGCGGCCCGTAGCCGGCGGGCGGGCCGCCGAATTGCGGCGGCCCCGGCTGGTACTGCGGTGTGCCGTAGCGCGGCGGCTGATCGTACCCGGGTTGCGACCCGTATCCGGTTGGGGGCGGCGGGTATTGGGCGCCGTAGCCGGATTGGTACTCCGCGGGATAGCCCGGCGGGGGATAGGCCGGGGGCGGATATTCGGGTGGCGTGGCCGGCGCCGGCGGTTCCCACGGCGCCGCCGGCTGTTCGGGGGCCCCGCCGCCGGCGGGAGCCGGTTCGGCTTGGTCGTCGTGGGCGCGTTCGCCGAAGCCGTCGCCGGGGGCTGTCATGGTGTTCAACCTAGCCGATGGCCGAGTCGCGGATCGGCGGTGAATCGCCGCGGGGCAGCTGGGGCCGCGTCGGGTGCCGGCGCCCCGTTTTCGCAGGTTGGCTTGCGGCCGCTCGATAGGCTAGAAGGCCCCGAGATGTGACGATGGCCTGGGCGGAGGAGAATGATCGCCAATGACTAGTCCTTTCCAGCCCGGTCAAGTTCCCGGCGCGACGCCCGCGGGCGCGGCGGGCGGTCGTCGCGCACCCGGATTGCCGACACCGCCCAAGGGGTGGCCGGTCGGGTCCTACCCCACCTACGCCGAGGCGCAGCGCGCCGTCGACTACCTCTCCGAGCAACAGTTCCCCGTTCAGCAGGTGACCATCGTCGGCGTCGACTTGATGCAGGTCGAAAGGGTCACCGGCCGGCTGACGTGGGCCAAGGTGCTTGGCGGCGGGGTACTCAGCGGCGCTTGGCTGGGGCTGTTCATCGGGTTGGTGCTCGGCTTCTTCAGCCCGAATCCGTGGGCCGCGCTGGCCACCGGTCTGGTTGCCGGCGTCTTCTTCGGCTTGATCACCTCCGCCGTCCCCTACGCGATGGCCCGTGGCACAAGGGATTTCAGCTCGACCATGCAGCTGGTGGCCGGCCGCTACGACGTGCTCTGCGATCCGCAGAACGCGGAGAAGGCGCGGGATCTGTTGGCGCGCTTAGCGATTTGAGGACACGCACGAGGGGTGTGACTCGGTGGTGAGTCGCGTGCGCCCGCGTTTTCTGGCCGTCATCGCGTCGGCGTCGGTGATCATCGCCGCGGCGGTGTCGGCCTGCGGGCCGGTCGGTGGGGGACTGGTGATCACCTTTTTCACCCCGACCACCGATTCGGCTGCCTTCAACGCCGTCGCTCGAGAGTGCACCAAGCAGTTGGGAGGCCGGTTCGCCATCCGGCATGTGAGCCTGCCGAGGGGTCCCGGGGAGCAGCGTGTGCAGCTGGCACGCCGGCTGAGCGCTCACGACCGCGGGCTGGACGTGATGGCGCTGGACGTGGTGTGGACCGCGGAGTTCGCCGAGGCGGGCTGGGCGCTGCCGCTGTCCGACGACCCCGCGGGGCTGGCCGACGCCGACGCCCGTTCCGACACCTTGCCCGGCCCGCTGGCGACGGCACGGTGGAAGCACGAGTTGTATGCCGCGCCCGTCACCACCAACACCGAATTGCTCTGGTACCGGCCCGATTTGGTGCGCCAGCCGCCGATGGACTGGGGTGCGATGGTGACCGAGGCCGCCCGGTTGCAGGCCGAGGGCCGGCCCGCCTGGATCGCCGTGCAGGCGAACGAGGGCGAGGGTCTGGTCGTGTGGTTCAACACGCTGTTGGTGAGCGGTGGCGGCCAGGTGCTCTCCGAGGACGGCCGCCGCGTCACCCTGACCGACACACCCGCGCACCGCGCGGCGACGCTCAACGCGCTGCGCATCCTCAAGTCCGTGGGCACCGCTCCGGGCGCCGACCCGTCGATCACCCGGACCGACGAGGGCACGGCCCGCCTGGCGGTCGAACAGGGCAGGGCCGCGCTGGAAGTCAACTGGCCGTATGTACTGGCCTCCATGCTGGAGAACGCGGTGAAGGGCGGTGTCCCCTTCCTGCCGCTGAACCGGGACCCGGCGTTGGCCGGCAGCATCAACGACGTCGGGACGTTCGTGCCCAGCGACGAACAATTCCGCCTGGCGTACGAGGCCAGCCAGAAGGTGTTCGCCTTCGCCCCGTACCCCGGTGTGGCGCCGGGCCGCCCGGCCAAGGTCACGATCGGCGGGCTCAACCTGGCCGTGGCCAGCACCACCCGCCATCGCGCCGAGGCGTTCGAGGCCGTGCGCTGCCTGCGCAGCCTGCAGAGCCAGAAGTACGTCTCGATCCAGGGCGGACTGCCCGCGGTGCGGACGTCGCTGTACTCCGACCCGCAATTCCAGGCCAAGTACCCGATGTACACCGTCATTCGGCGGCAACTCACCGACGCCGCCGTGCGGCCCGCGACGCCGGTGTATCAGGCGTTGTCGCTGCGGCTGTCCGCGGCGCTGAGCCCCATCACGCGGATCGACCCGGAGCGTACGGCCGACGAACTCACCGCGCAGGCGCAGAAGGCCATCGACGGCAAGGGGTTGCTGCCGTGACCCGCGCCGCCCCGGCGGATACCGCCGTCGCGCCGCGCCCACGAACGCGAAACCGGCTGTCGGAACGGCGCCTTGCCTTCGTCCTCGTCGCGCCCGCGGCGCTGCTGATGCTGGCGGTGACGGCGTACCCGATCGGCTATGCGGTGTGGCTGAGCCTGCAGCGCAACAGCCTCGCCACCCCCAACGACACCGCGTTCGTCGGCCTGAGCAACTACCAAACGATCTTGACCGACCGCTATTGGTGGACGGCGCTGACCGTAACCCTGGGAATCACAGTGGTTTCCGTGTCGGTCGAGTTCGTGCTGGGTCTGGCGTTGGCCCTGGTGATGCATCGCACGCTGGTCGGCAGGGGGCTGGTGCGCACGGCGGTGCTCATCCCGTACGGCATCGTCACCGTGGTGGCGTCTTACAGTTGGTATTACGCGTGGACACCGGGAACCGGCTATCTGGCCAACCTTTTGCCGCAGGGCAGTGCTCCGTTGACGCAGCAATTCCCGTCGCTGGGCATCGTCGTCCTCGCCGAGGTCTGGAAGACGACGCCCTTCATGTCGCTGCTGCTGTTGGCCGGGCTGGCGCTGGTGCCCGAGGACTTGCTGAAGGCCGCCCAAGTCGACGGCGCGGGGCCGTGGCGGCGGCTGGTGCGCGTGACGTTACCGATCATCAAGCCCGCGGTAGTGGTCGCGCTGTTGTTCCGGACCCTGGACGCCTTCCGCATCTTCGACAACATCTACGTGCTGACGGACGGCGCCAACAACACCGACTCGGTGTCAATCCTCGGTTATGACAACCTGTTCAAGGGGTTCAACGTCGGGTTGGGCTCGGCGATCAGCGTGCTCATCTTCGTCTGTGTGGGCATCATCGCGCTCGTCTACATCAAGGTGTTCGGCGTCGCGGCGCCCGGTGGTGACGCCGATGACCGGTGAACACGCACGGGCCAGGGCAGGCGCCCGGCGGGCGGTGGGGTGGGCCGTCATCGACACCGTGGTGGTGGTGTACGCACTTCTCCCGGTGTTGTGGATCCTCGGCCTCTCGCTCAAGCCGACGTCAAATGTCAGGGACGGCAAGCTGATTCCGTCGACGGTGTCCTTCGAGAACTACCGCGGCATCTTCCGGGGCGACCTGTTCGGCGCGGCGCTGGTCAACTCGATCGGCATAGGGCTGATCACCACCGCGATCGCGGTGGTGCTCGGCGCGATGGCCGCCTACGCGATCGCCCGGCTGCGCTTCCCCGGCAAGCGGGTCATGATCGGCGCCACCCTGCTGGTCACCATGTTCCCGGCGATCTCACTGGTCACCCCGCTGTTCAACATCGAACGCTTCGTCGGCCTGTTCGACACCTGGCCGGGGCTGATCCTGCCCTACATCACCTTCGCTCTGCCGCTTGCCATCTACACGCTGTCGGCGTTCTTCCGGGAGATTCCATGGGATCTCGAGCGGGCGGCGAAAATGGACGGGGCCACGCCGGCGCAGGCCTTCCGCAAGGTGATCGTCCCACTGGCCGCGCCGGGAGTGGTGACGGCCGCCATCCTGGTGTTCATCTTCGCCTGGAACGACCTGCTGCTGGCGCTGTCGCTCACCGCTACCAAGGCCGCGATCACCGCGCCGGTAGCCATCGCGAACTTCGGCGGCAGTTCACAATTCGAGGAGCCCACCGGGTCGATCGCGGCCGGGGCCGTCGTGATCACCGTGCCGATCATCGTCTTTGTTTTAATCTTTCAACGGCGAATCATCGCCGGGTTGACCTCCGGCGCTGTGAAGGGATAGCGCGATGGCCGAGATTGTGCTGGACCATGTCAGCAAGAGCTACCCCGACGGCGCCACCGCGGTGCAAGACCTCAGCATCACCATCGCCGACGGCGAATTCCTGATCCTGGTCGGACCTTCCGGATGCGGTAAGACGACAACCCTGAACATGATCGCCGGCCTCGAGGACATCACGTCGGGCGAACTGCGCATCGGCGGCGAACGCGTGAACGAGAAGGCGCCCAAGGACCGCGACATCGCGATGGTTTTCCAGTCGTATGCGCTGTACCCCCACATGACCGTGCGGCAGAACATCGCGTTCCCCCTGACGCTGGCGAAGATGAAGAAGGCGGAGATCGCCCGGAAGGTCGAGGAGACCGCCAAAACCCTTGACCTGACCGAGCTGCTCGACCGCAAACCCTCCCAACTGTCGGGCGGGCAACGGCAGCGGGTCGCGATGGGCCGCGCGATCGTGCGCCACCCCAAGGCCTTCTTGATGGACGAGCCGCTGTCCAACCTGGACGCCAAACTGCGGGTCCAGATGCGCGGCGAGATCGCGCGCCTGCAGAAGCGGCTCGGCACCACGACCGTCTACGTCACCCACGACCAGACCGAGGCGATGACGCTGGGAGACCGGGTGGTGGTGATGCACGGCGGGGTCGCGCAGCAGATCGGCACCCCGGACGAGCTTTACGAACACCCGGCAAACCTGTTCGTCGCCGGGTTCATCGGCTCGCCGGCAATGAACTTCTTCCCCGCCACGTTGACGCCCATCGGCCTGACGCTGCCGTTCGGTGAAGTCATGCTGGCACCGGACATCCAAGACGTGATCGCGCGGCACCCGGCGTCGGAGAACATCATCGTGGGGGTGCGGCCCGAGCACCTGCACGACGCCGCGTTGATCGACGGGTACCAGCGCATCGGGGCGCTCACCTTCGAGGTGAAGGTCGACTTGGTCGAGTCGTTGGGCGCCGACAAGTTCGTCTACTTCTCCACCGCGGGGTGGGCGGCTCACTCCGCCCAACTGGATGCGCTGGCCGCCCAGGCCGATGCGCACGAAAACCAGTTCGTGGCAAGGGTTCCCGCGGAATCAAAAGCGGCGATCGGGCAGTCCATCGAGCTGGCGTTCGACACCACGAAGCTCGCCGTATTCGACGCCGGCTCCGGAGCGAACCTGACCGTCGCGGCGCCCGCGGATCAGTGAGCCCGGTCCTCGACCAGGTGCGCGCGCACCTGCGCCGTCACTTCGCCGACGTCGAGCCCGATTCGGCGAGCGTGACCTTTCTGGGCACCGAACCCATCGAGGTGCTGCGCTTCCGCGGGAGCGACGGGTTGGTGCATTACGCGTCACTGGGCTGTTCGCGGTATCCGATGACCGACCCGGCGCAGATCATCGATGACCATACCCGGGGACCGCGCGCCGAAGTGGTGCTGCGCCTGCGAGATCCGGGCCCCGTCACCGGTATCGCCCGCAGTCTGGCGGTACTGGCCGCAACGCCGGCCGTCGAGGGTCTGGTGCTGACCGCCGACGCGTTGGTGGACCTGGGATCGCCGCTGTGGGCGCGACCCGCGGGGCGCGTGCCGTTCACCGCGGTGTTGCTGGGCCCCAGCGACATTGACGATCTGCCGTTGGAGCCGCCGCGTGACCCGGTGCGGTTCCTGTGGGCGACGCCCATCACCGCGACCGAAGCGGCCTGGGTGCGGTTGAAGGGCGCCGAAGCCATGCGGCAGGCGTGGCAGAACGACGGGGTCGACGTGCTGGACCCCGATCGCCCCGCCGCGCAACCGCGTTGAACCGCCATCGAGTGCGGCCACGGCGTTGAGCGGGTAACCGGGGCGGGAAAATCGCGAAATGCTCACCCTGGGTGCAGACTCAGATCCCCGGGCGCTCAGTGAAAGGCGAGATTAGAGCCAGTTGTTGCGCCGGAACTGGAAATAGAGCAGCAGACAGGTCAGCGTCATTGCGGCCATGACCCCCGGGTATCCCCACGTCCAGTTCAACTCGGGCATGAAATGGAAGTTCATCCCGTAGATGGCGGCGACCATGGTGGGCACCGCCAAGATACCGGCCCAGGCCGCCATCTTGCGCATGTCGTTGTTCTGCTGCATCCCGACCCGGGCCAGTGCCGCCTGGATCAGCGAGTTGAGCATGTCGTCGTAGCTGGCGATGTGCTCGGCTGCCTCGGAGTGGTGGTCGGCGAGGTCGCGCAGGTAGCGCCGCACCTCCTTGGAGATCAGGTCCTTGTTCTCCTGCTGGATTCGCAGGAAGGCGCCGGATAACGGGTTGACGCACCGGCGCAGTTCGACGACCTCACGCTTGAGCAGATAGATCGGCTCGACGTCGATCTTGCGGCCTGGCGCGAACGCCAGACCCTCGATGCTGTCGATGTCCGATTCGATCAGGTGGCTGACCACCAGGTAGTGGTTGACCACCTCGTGGGCGATGGCGTGCATCACCGCGTACGGACCCAGGCGCAGCTGCTCGGGGTCGGCCTCCATCCGCTTGCGCAGATCGGAAAGCCCGCCGTGCTCGCCGTGGCGGACGGTGACCACGAAGTCCTTGCGTACGAAAACCATCACCTCGCCGGTCTCGACGATTTGGCGGGCGGCCGCCACCGACTCATGCGGCACGTACGCGACCGTCTTCAGTACCAGGAACAGCGTCTCGTCGAATCGTTCCAGCTTGGGCCGCTGGTGGGCGCAGACGGCGTCCTCGACGGCCAGCGGGTGTATCCCGAAAACGCCCGCGACTTCCTGCATCTCGGCCTGGTCGGGCTCGCGCAGGCCGACCCACACGAACGCTTCGTGCCCGAGCATCTCGATCTGGCGTACCTTGTCCAGGGCCGTGGCGTAGCTGTATGTCCCGGGCAGCCGGTGGCCCTCGGTGTAGACGGCGCAGTCGACCAACGTCTCGTTGGGGGACGGCGGTTGCGGAGCGGGCGGCGTCGGACGAGGCTCGTGCGCGAGTGGGCGAAGCGCTTCCGGCAAGGCGTCGAAACCCTGGAACACATCCACCTCCGATCGCAGCGCAGGTCTGACCGGCGGTGCTCCATGCTACGCGGGCCGGCCTACCAAAGCGCGACGATCCGGCCGCCGGGACACCGGCCGGGTGTCGGACCGGAGGTTGGCAGCCGCGAACGGTGCGCTAGTTTCGTGCCGAGACCCGATTCTGCATGACTACCTCCACAAGGAGTATTTCGACGTGAGCGCAAGTCCTCTCAAGGTCGCCGTCACCGGCGCCGCCGGCCAGATCGGCTACAGCCTGTTGTTCCGCCTGGCGAGCGGTTCACTGCTGGGCCCCGACCGCCCGATCGAGCTGCGGCTGCTCGAGATCGAGCCGGCGCTCAAGGCGCTCGAGGGCGTCGTGATGGAGCTCGACGACTGCGCGTTCCCGCAGCTCGCCGGGGTGGAGATCGGCGCGGACGCGAACAAGATCTTCGACGGCGTGAATCTGGCACTCTTGGTCGGCGCGCGGCCGCGTGGCCCGGGCATGGAGCGCAGCGACCTGCTGGAGGCCAACGGCGCGATCTTCACCGCTCAGGGCAAGGCGCTGAACTCCGTGGCCGCCGACGACGTGCGGATCGGGGTGACCGGCAACCCGGCCAACACCAACGCGCTGATCGCGCTGAGCAACGCCCCTGACATCCCGAAGGAGCGGTTCTCGGCGCTGACCCGCCTGGACCACAACCGGGCCATCTCGCAGCTGGCCAAGAAGACCGGCGCCAAGGTCACCGACATCAAGAAGATGACGATCTGGGGCAACCACTCCGCCACCCAGTACCCCGACATCTTCCACGCCGAGGTCGGCGGCAAGAACGCCGCCGAGGTCGTGGGCGACCAGAACTGGATCGAGAACGACTTCATCCCGACGGTCGCCAAGCGCGGTGCCGCGATCATCGACGCGCGCGGCGCCTCCTCGGCCGCCTCGGCCGCATCGGCGACCATCGACGCCGCCCGTTCCTGGCTGCTGGGCAGCCCCGACGGCGACTGGGTGTCCATGGCGGTCTTCTCCGACGGCTCCTACGGGGTGCCGGAGGGAATCGTCTCGTCGTTCCCGGTGACCACCAAGGACGGCAACTGGTCGATCGTGCAGGGGCTGGAGATCGACGACTTCTCCCGCGGCCGGATCGACAAGACCACCGCCGAGCTGGTCGACGAGCGCAATGCGGTCACCGAGCTGGGTCTCATCTGAGATTCGGCGGGCGTGGCCGGTGAGACGCACATCACCATTAGGCCTACTAATCGGTAGTCAGTACCCTGAAGCGCGTGTCCGAGTTGATTGAATCGATACAGACGCGCGCCGAAGCGGGTGCGATCACCGATGCGGAGATCTTCGAGGCACACGTAGGCGGCAAGCTTTCCGTAGGCTCGACCACCCCGCTGGACACCCAGCGCGCCCTGTCCATCGCCTACACCCCGGGTGTGGCGCAGGTCAGTCGCGCGATCGCCGTCGACCGCAGCCAGGCCGCCCGGTACACCTGGGCGAACCGGCTGGTCGCCGTCGTCAGCGACGGCAGCGCCGTGCTGGGCCTGGGTGACATCGGACCGGCGGCCTCGCTGCCGGTGATGGAGGGCAAGTGCGCCCTGTTTCAGGCGTACGGCGGCTTGAACGCGATCCCGATCGTGCTGGACACCAAGGATCCCGACGAGATCGTCGAAACCCTGGTTCGGCTGCGCCCGACGTTCGGTGCCGTCAACCTCGAGGACATTTCCGCGCCGCGCTGCTTCGAGATCGAACGGCGGGTCATCGAAGCGCTGGACTGCCCCGTGATGCACGACGACCAGCACGGGACGGCGATCGTCACGCTGGCCGCCCTCATGGGTGCCACCAAGTTGCTCGGCCGCGACATGACGTCGCTGCGGGTGGTGGTCTCCGGCGCCGGCGCGGCGGGAGTCGCGTGCACGAATCTCCTTCTGACGATGGGCGTTTCGGACATCACCGTGCTCGACTCGCGCGGCATTCTGCACACCGGGCGCGACGACATGAACAGCGTCAAGAGCGTTCTGGCGCAGCGCACGAACCCCGACGGTCTGACGGGCAGCATGGCCGAAGCGCTGCGGGGCGCCGATCTGTTCCTCGGGGTGTCGGGCGGTGTGGTGCCCGAGGAGATGATCGCCACCATGGCGCCCGACGCCATCGTGTTCGCGCTGTCCAACCCCGACCCGGAGATCCACCCGCAGGTCGCGGCCAAGTACGCCGCGGTGGTGGCCACCGGCCGCAGCGACTTCCCCAATCAGATCAACAACGTGCTGGCCTTCCCCGGCGTGTTCCGTGGGGCGCTCGACGCCGGCGCGCGCCGGATCACCGAGAAGATGATGGTTGCGGCCGCCGAGGCGATCTTCTCGGTCGTCAGCGATGACCTGGCTTTCGACCGGATCGTCCCCAGCCCGCTGGACCTGCGCGTCGGGGATGCCGTCGCCACGGCGGTGGCCCTGGCCGCGGACCCCGCAGACATCGCGGGGTGAGGACCGGCCGGCTGGCGGCACCGCTGCTCGCCGCCATTCTCGTGGTGGCCGGCTGCGGCACCGGCGACCACCCCGCCCGTCCGGAACTGGTGATCGGCTCGGCGACGGATCCCGAGTCGGCGCTGCTGGCCGGCGTGTACGTGGCCGCGCTGCGGTCATACGGTTTCCCGGCGCACGCCGAGACGGCCGACAATCCGATGGCGCGCCTGGACTCGGGCGCGTTCACCGTCGTCCCGACCCTGACCGGACGCGAGCTGCAGAGCCTGCAGCCCGGCTCGGCGGCGTTGTCGGATGCGGAGGTCTACCGCGCGATGGTGGCCGCGCTACCCGAGGGCGTCGCCGCGGGCGACTACGCGACGGCGGCGGAAGACAAACCCGTGCTGCTGGTGACCGGGTCCACCGCCAGGGCGTGGGGCGGCAGCGACGTCAGCGCGGACCTGAGCACGCTGCCGAAACACTGCGCCGGCCTGGTCGTCGGCACGGTGACGCGGCGTCCGGCTCCCTCGACGGTGGGCACGTGTCGGCTTCCGGCCCCGCGCGAATTCCCCGATCAGACAACCATGTTCGCCGCGGTGCGGGCCGGGCAGCTGACCGCGGGCTGGACGACGACCGCCGACCCCGGCCTGCCCGCGGATCTGGTCGCGCTGGCCGACGGCAAGCCGGCATTGATCAGGGCCGAGAACGTGGTGCCGCTGTATCGCCGCAACGCGCTGAGCGATCGGCAGCTGCTGGCCATCAACGAGGTTGCCGGCGTGCTGGACACAGCCGGTCTGGTCGACATCCGCCGCCAGGTAGGCGGCGGGGCCGACCCGCAAGCGGTGGCCGGCGGGTGGCTGGCGGAGCATCCGCTGGGGCGGTGAACGAGCCTCAGCGTTTGGGCATGAGCCTGTGCACGGTCTGCTGCACCCGGCTCATGATCGGCCCGGCCAGCAGACGTTCATGCCCCGACCCCGTCAGCCGCACCACCAGATCCATGGCCTTGACGTCGGGGCCGACGAGCACCCGGGCCTTGTTCCTGCCCACGCCCGCCAAGATGACCTCAGCCGCCCGCTGCGGTGTCGTCTTGGCCTGCTGCTCCTCGAACAGTTCCGCCAGGCCGTCCTGGTCGAGGCCGTCGGCAAAGATGGCGTTGCGGGCGAATCCCGTCTTCACGCCACCGGGGTGCACCGTCGTCACCCGCACCGGGTGGCCGGCCAGCACCATCTCCTGGCGCAGCGCCTCGGTGAAACCGCGAACGGCGAACTTGGCCGAGACGTACGCCGCCTGCCCGGGCGCCGAGAACAGGCCGAGCGCGCTGGAGATGTTGATCACGTGGCCGTCGCCCGAGGCGATCAGGTGGGGGAGGAAGGCCTTGGTGCCGTTCACGACGCCCCAATAGTCGACGTCCATCACCCGCTCGAAGTCCTTGAACCGGCTGTCCTCGATGGACCCGACGAACGTGATGCCCGCGTTGTTGTAGATCTGGTTGACCTGGCCGAAGTGCTCGCGGACGGCGTCGGCATAGGCCAAAAAGGCCTCGCGCTCGGTCACATCGAGCCGGTCGGCTTTGACCGGTGCGCCGATCGCCTTGAGTTGCTCCTCGGTGCGCGCCAGCCCTTCGATGTCGACGTCGCCGATCGCGACCCGGGCGCCCGCGCGGCCAAGCTCGAGCGCCAGCGCCTGGCCGATTCCCGAACCCGCGCCCGTCACCACGGCGACCTTTCCAGCGAAGCTGTGCATCCAGTACTCCCTCGTGGCGGCGTGCTGCGTCAGGCTAGCCGGTAGCGGCGATCCCCGCTACGGTTTGCCTCACCGCTTGGGCATCAATCGGCCCATCACGGGCCCGAAAAGCTGCTGGTATCCCGGGCCCGTCAGCCGCACCAGGGCGTCCAACACCTTGGCGTCGGTGCCGACCAGCACCCGGGCCTTCTTCTTGCGCACCGCCTCCAGGATGATCTGGGCGGCCCGTTGCGGGCTGGTCTTGGCCAGCCGCTTGTCGAACAGGCTGGCCAGTTCGGCCTGGTCGAGCCCCTCGGCGGCCGTGGCGTTGCGGGCGATCGCCGTCTTGATGCCGCCGGGGTGCACCGTGGTCACCGCCACCGGATGGCCGGCCGCCGCCATCTCCTGCCGCAGCGCCTCGGTGAAGCCGCGGACCGCGAACTTGGCGGAGTTGTAGGCCGCCTGACCAGGCACCGAGAAGAGCCCGAACACACTCGAGACGTTGATCACATGACCGTCGCCGGACGCGATCAGGTGGGGCAGGAACGCCTTGGTGCCGTTGACCACGCCCCAGAAGTCGACGTCCATCACCCGTTCGATGTCCTTGAACTGGCTGACTTCGACGTCGCCGGTGAACGCGATGCCCGCGTTGTTGTAGATCTGGTTCACCTTGCCGAAGTGATCGCGGACGGCGTCGGCGTAGGCCAGGAACGCCTCGCGCTCGGTCACGTCGAGCCGGTCCGCCTTGACCTCGGCCCCGATCGCCTTCAACTTGGCCTCGGTTTCCGCCAGGCCCTCGACATCGACGTCGCTGATCGCGACCTTGGCGCCCGAGCGGGCCAATTCGACGGCCAGCGCCTGCCCGATACCCGAACCCGCGCCAGTGATCACGGCGACCTTGCCGGCGAACCCTTGCATGAGCACCCTTCCCTATCGGCCCCCGCTTGCGTCGAGGCTAGCCGGTACCGGCGGTCCCTCGTATCGGCGGGTGGGGCAATGCAGTCAGCGGAACGCCGTGTCGAGGATCTCCTGCTGCTCGACCGCGTGCACCTTCGACGAACCCGACGACGGTGCCGACATGGCCCGCCGCGAGATCCGCTTGAGCCCGGCCAGCTTGTCGGGCAGCAGCTCGGGCAGCTCGAGACCGAACCGCGGCCACGCGCCCTGGTTGGCCGGCTCCTCCTGCACCCAGAAGAACTCCTCGGCGCTCGGGTAGCGGTCCAGCGTCTCGTTGAGCCGGCGCTTCGGCAGCGGGGCGAGCTGCTCGATGCGCACGATCGCGACGTCGTCGCGGTTGTCCTTGGCTTTGCGCGCCACCAGCTCGTAGTAGATTTTCCCGCTGGTCAGCAGGATCCGCCTGACCTTGCCGCGGTCACCGATGCCGTCCTCGTAGGTCGGCTCTTCGAGCACCGAGCGGAACTTGATCTCGGTGAAGTCCCTGACGTCGCTCACCGCTGCCTTGTTGCGCAGCATCGACTTGGGCGTGAACACGATCAGCGGCCGTTGCACACCGTCGAGGGCGTGGCGGCGCAGCAGGTGGAAATAGTTGGACGGCGTCGACGGCACCGCGATCGTCATCGAACCCTCCGCCCACAGCTGCAGGAAGCGTTCGATGCGGCCCGAGGTGTGGTCGGGGCCCTGGCCTTCGTGGCCGTGCGGCAGCAGCAGCACCACGTTGGACAGTTGGCCCCACTTGGCCTCGCCTGAGCTGATGAACTCGTCGATGATCGACTGCGCGCCGTTGACGAAGTCGCCGAACTGCGCCTCCCACAGCACCAGGGCGTCCGGGTTACCCACGGTGTAGCCGTATTCGAAGCCGACGGCGGCGTACTCGGACAGCGGTGAGTCGTAGACCAGGAACTTGCCCCCGGTGGGCGTCCCGTCGGGGTTGGTCGCCAGCAGTTGCAGCGGGGTGAACTCCTCGCCGGTGTGGCGGTCGATGATCACCGAATGCCGCTGGGAGAAGGTGCCGCGCCGGGTGTCCTGGCCCGACAGGCGGACCAGCTTGCCCTCGGCCACCAGCGAACCGAGCGCCAGCAGCTCGCCGAAGGCCCAGTCGATCTTGCCTTCGTAGGCCATCTCCCGCCGCTTTTCCAGCACCGGCTGCACGCGGGGGTGCGCGCTGAAGCCCTCCGGCAGGGCAAGGAACGCGTCCCCGATCCGGGAGAGCAATGCCTTGTCCACCGCCGTGGACAGGCCCGCGGGCAGCATCTGGTCGGCCTCGACCGACGCGCTGGGCTGGACGCCGTGTTTCTCCAGGTCCCGGACCTCGTTGAACACGCGCTCCAGCTGGCCCTGGTAGTCGCGCAGCGCGTCCTCGGCCTCCTTCAGCGAGATGTCGCCGCGGCCGATCAGGGCTTCGGTGTAGCTCTTGCGGACCCCGCGCTTGGTGTCGACGACGTCGTACATGGCGGGGTTGGTCATCGACGGGTCGTCGCCCTCGTTGTGGCCACGCCTGCGGTAGCACAGCATGTCGATGACGACGTCCTTCTTGAACTTCTGCCGGAAGTCCACGGCCAGCTTCGCCACCCACACGCAGGCCTCGGGATCGTCGCCGTTGACGTGGAAGATCGGCGCCCCGATCATCTTCGCGACGTCGGTGCAGTATTCGCTGGATCGCGAGTACTCCGGCGCGGTGGTGAAGCCGATCTGGTTGTTGACGATGATGTGGATGGTGCCGCCGACCCGGTAGCCGGGCAGGTTCGCCATGTTCAGCGTCTCGGCGACCACGCCCTGACCGGCGAAGGCGGCGTCACCGTGCAGCATCATCGGCACCACCGAGAATGCCTTCTCGTCACCGTCGTCATGGGCGCCCCGGTTGAGCAGGTCCTGCTTGGCCCGGACCAGGCCCTCCAGCACCGGGTCCACGGCTTCCAGGTGCGACGGGTTGGCCGTCAACGACACCTGAATGTCGTTGTCGCCGAACATCTGCAGGTACACGCCGGTGGCGCCGAGGTGGTACTTGACGTCACCGGAACCGTGGGCCTGCGACGGGTTGAGGTTGCCCTCGAACTCGGAAAAGATCTGCGAGTACGGCTTGCCGACGATGTTGGCCAGCACGTTGAGCCGGCCGCGGTGCGGCATTCCGATGACGACCTCGTCGAGGCCGTGCTCGGCGCACTGATCGATCGCCGCGTCCATCATCGGGATCACGCTTTCCGCGCCTTCCAGCGAGAACCGTTTCTGCCCAACATATTTGGTCTGCAGGAAGGTCTCGAAGGCCTCGGCGGCGTTGAGCTTGCTCAGGATGAATTTCTGCTCCGCCACCGTCGGCTTGACGTGCTTGGTCTCGACGCGCTGCTGCAGCCACTCCTGCTGTGTGGGTTCGAGGATGTGGGTGTATTCCACGCCGACGTGACGGCAGTAGGCGTCGCGCAGCAGGCCCAGCACGTCGCGCAGCTTCTTGTACTCGCAGCCGGCGAACCCGTTGACCTTGAACACCCGGTCGAGGTCCCACAGCGTCAGGCCGTGGTTGAGGATCTCCAGGTCGGGGTGGCTGCGGAACCGGCTGCCGTCCAACCGCAGCGGGTCGATGTCGGCCATCAGGTGGCCGCGGTTGCGGTACGCGGCGATCAACTCCATCACCCGGGCGGTCTTGTCGACGATCGAGTCCGGGTTGTCGGTGCTCCAGCGCACCGGCAGGTAGGGGTTGCCCAGTTCGCGGAAGATGTCGTCCCAGAATGCGTCCGACAACAGCATCTCGTGGATGGTGCGCAGGAAGTCGCCGGATTCCGCGCCCTGGATGATCCGGTGGTCGTAGGTGGAGGTCAGCGTGATCAGCTTGCCGATCCCCAGTTCGGCGATGCGTTCCTCGCTGGCGCCCTGGAACTCGGCGGGGTATTCCATGGCGCCGACACCGATGATGGCGCCCTGGCCGTTCATCAGCCGCGGCACCGAGTGCACGGTGCCGATGGTGCCGGGGTTGGTCAGCGAAATCGTTACGCCCGCAAAGTCTTCGGCCGTCAGTTTGCCGTCGCGGGCGCGGCGGACGATGTCCTCGTAGGCGGTGACGAACTGCGCGAACCGCATGGTCTCGCAGCCCTTGATGCCGGCCACCACCAGGGAACGCTTGCCGTCCTTGCCCTGCAAATCGATGGCCAGGCCCAGGTTGGTGTGCGCCGGGGTGACCGCCGTCGGTTTGCCGTCGATCTCGGCGTAATGCCGATTCATGTTGGGGAACTGCTTGATCGCCTGCACCAGCGCGTAGCCCAGCAGGTGGGTGAAGGAGATCTTGCCGCCGCGGGTGCGCTTGAGCTGGTTGTTGATGACGATCCGGTTGTCGATGAGCAGCTTGGCCGGAATGGCGCGGACGCTGGTGGCGGTCGGCACCTCCAGCGAGGCGGACATGTTCTTGACCACCGCGGCCGCGGCGCCGCGCAGCGTCTGCAACTCGTCGCCCTCGGCCGGCGGGGGAGTCGGGGCCTTCGCCTTCGCCGGCGCGGCCGCGGGGGCAGCGGCACCGTTTCCGGCGGCGGGCTTGGCGGGCGGCGCGGGCTGGGGGGACGGCTGGGCGGCCGGCGCGGCCTTTGTCTGCGGGGCTGCCTGCGGTGCGCTGGCGGCGGCCTTGCCGTCACCGGTGGTCGTTGCGCTCGAGGGCGATTCGCCGGCCGGCTCGGGGTTGTAGTCGACCAGGAACTCGTGCCAGCTCGGATCCACCGACGAGGGATCATCGCGGAACTTGCGGTACATCTCCTCGACCAGCCACTCGTTTTGCCCGAATGGTGAACTTATGTTGCTCACGACCGCCGTTCGCCTCAATTCCTCTGTCCTGCAAGCGCTTTACGCAGCTGGTGCATCGCGCCTGTACGTTTGTCGACCCCGGATTGTGGAGCACCTCACACCAGTGTCGATGCTCAACCTCTCCGCCCTATAAAGGCTAACCTTTCGCCAGCAATTCGCCAGGTTGACGGGGGTGGGACGGCCGGCCGTCAGCCCGCTTCGTGCAGCGGCGGCACCAGGTGCAGTGCGCGGGGCCAGCGCACCGGAGGAGTGCCGAACGCCCGGTTGGCGTTGCCGACGATCTTTTTGCCGGCGAAGTAGTTGCCGACCGCCCCGACGATGATCCCGATGCCCACCGGCAGCAGCTTGCCGAACATCAGGGCGCCGCGTCGCAGCGTGTACCGCTTCACCCAGGATTTGAGCAACCGCGAGTTCAGCCGCGACATCGATGACAGCGGAACGGCGGCCACGCTCTCCGAGATCCAGCCGCCGTTGGTGCGCGCCGGGCCGAACAGCTGGGTGACCGCGTCCTTGCTGTTGTCGCCGACCAGCACGGACAGCACCAGGGCGCGGCGTCGTTCCCGGTGGTCGGCGGGGATGTCGTGCACCACCGCGACAGCCAGGACGAAGAACGCGGTGGCTTCCAGGAATGTCACCGTCTCGGCGGCGGCGGCGGACAGCGCGCTCAGGGTGCCGATGCCGGGGATGGTCGCCGCCGCGCCCACCGCCATGCCGCTGGCCGTCACCATGCCCACGTACCGTTTCTGCAGCTTGGCCAGGATGTCGGCCGGGCTGCTGCTCGGGTGCGCGTTGCGCAGCCGGGACACGTAGGCCTCGGCCGCCGGACCCTGGATCCGCGAGCTTCGCTCGATGACCTGGGCCAACGCACGCGCGGAGACCTTGGGCCGGCCGTCGGTGGGCGGCCGCACCGCATCCGCGTGCGACATGCTGAAAAACCGGTTCGAAGACCGCTTCCGTCGGGCCCGCATCTTGCCTCTCCTGCAAATGGCGTCCTACCAGGCTAACGTGCCCGCCGCCGAACACCGGCCGAACACGAAACCTTCCGCCTGGTGTACCCACGTTCGGATCCGTGGCTGCCCCCAATTTCGTCAGCGGCAATAATGCAGGCTGGATGTCGTGACGGTCCGGGCCGGTCGATCAGACCGGCGCCGTGCGGGCACGCATCGTCGGGAGCGGAAACGAGGTGGGTAGATGACCACGGCGACGCCTCCGTCGTCCGGGGGCACCCGGCGCGCGGCGCCCCACCCGCCCCACGTCACCAACCGGTGGAACTTCCTCACCCAGAACTCGCCGCATTCCCGGAAGCCCTGGAACGCCCTCTGGGCGATGATGATCGGCTTCTTCATGATCATGGTCGACTCGACCATCGTCGCCATCGCGAACCCGACGATCATGACCAGGCTGCACATCGGCTACGACACCGTGGTCTGGGTGACCAGCGCCTACCTGCTGGGCTATGCCGTCGTGCTGCTGGTGGCCGGGCGGCTGGGTGACCGGTTCGGCCCGAAAAACCTCTACCTGATCGGCCTGTTGGTGTTCACCGTCGCCTCGGTCTGGTGCGGCTTGTCGGGCAGCGCCGCCATGCTGATCGCCGCCCGCGTCGTCCAGGGTGTGGGCGCCGGGGTGCTCACCCCGCAGACCTTGTCGACCATCACCCGGATCTTCCCGCCGGAGCGGCGCGGTGTCGCGGTGAGCCTGTGGGGCGCCACCGCGGGCGTGGCCAGCCTGGTGGGCCCGCTGGCCGGTGGCGTGCTGGTCGACGGGCTGGGGTGGCAGTGGATCTTCTTCGTCAACGTCCCGATCGGCGTGCTGGGGCTCGCGCTGGCGTACTTGCTGGTCCCCGTGCTACCCACGCAGTCACACCGGTTCGACCTGGTCGGCGTCGTGCTGTCGGGGGCGGGCATCTTCCTGATCGTGTTCGGTCTGCAGCAGGGCCAGGCCGCGCACTGGGAACCCTGGATCTGGGCGATGATCGTCGCCGGCATCGGGTTCATGACGGTATTCGTGTTCTGGCAGTCGATGAACACCGACGAGCCGCTGATTCCCCTGGCGATGTTCCGTGACCGCGACTTCGGCCTGTGCAACGCCGGGGTGGCCATCGTCTCGTTCGCCGCGACGGGGATGATGCTGCCGCTGACGTTCTACGCGCAGGCCGTGTGCGGGCTGTCGCCGACGCGTTCGGCTCTGCTGATCGCGCCGATGGCGATCGCCAACGGTGTGTTCGCGCCGTTCGTCGGCAGGATGGTCGACAAATACCATCCGCGGCCGGTCCTCGGGTTCGGGTTTTCGGTGCTGGCGATCGCGCTGACCTGGCTGAGCTTCGAGATGTCGCCGGGGACGCCCATCTGGCGGCTGCTGTTGCCGTTCTTCGCGACGGGCGTCGGGATGGCGTTCGTCTGGTCGCCGCTGACCGCCACCGCGACGCGCAACCTGCCGCCGCGCCTGGCCGGTGCGGGCTCGGCCGTGTACAACTCCGTCCGCCAGCTGGGCGCCGTGCTCGGAAGCGCCGGCATGGCCGCCTTTATGACGGCACGGATCGGCGCCGAGATGCCGGCGCAGCCGTCGGACGGCGGCGGGGGTGAGGCGGCCGCCAGCCTGCAATTGCCCGAATTCCTGCGCGACTCGTTCGCGGCCGCCATGTCGCAATCGGTGCTGCTGCCCGCGTTCATCGCGCTGTTCGGGATCGTGGCCGCCCTGTTCCTGGTCGGGTTCGCACCATCGGCCAGGGCCGGTGTGCCGGCCGAGGCGGGCGACGTGTTCGACGACTACGACGACGACGAGTACGACGACGACTACGACGACGACGCGTACGTCGAATGCATCCTTGTGCGCGAACCCGA